>DATHWP010000048.1:0-6447 GCA_035460505.1 Methyloradius sp.
TCGTGATGAACGTTTCCAGCTGGTCAATCAAGAATCCCGTTCCGGCGCTGATCTTATTCATATTGCTAAGCATGGCCGGGTTCATGAGCTTTAATGCCATGAAGATCCAGAATTTCCCAGACCTGGATTTGCCCACTATTACCGTGAGCGCCGCATTACCGGGAGCCTCACCTAGCCAGCTGGAAAATGAAGTCGCGCGTAAGCTGGAAAACTCCATCGCTAAGCTGCAAGGCTTGAAGCACATCTACACCAAGATTCAGGATGGTAGTGTCAGTATCACAGCAGAGTTCAGGCTGGAAAAAGCAACACAGGAAGCCTTGGACGAAGTGCGTTCTGCTGTATCAGAAGTACGGGCAGATATGCCCAATGATTTGCGGGATCCTATCGTTAGCAAAGTTAACTTGGCGGGCTCGCCGATTCTCGCATTTACAATACACTCCAACCAGATGGATGATGAAGCGCTGTCTTGGTTTGTGGACGATACCTTAACGCGTAAACTACTCGGCGTACGTGGCGTTGGTAGTGTAAGTCGCGTCGGTGGCGTAAATAGGCAGATATGGGTGGAGCTAGATTCTGCCAAGTTACAGTCGCTCAATGCTTCTGCTGCTGATATTTCAAGGCAGTTACGTCTGGCTCAGATTGAAGTCGCTGGCGGTGTTACCAAACTAAGCGGTAGCGAGCAACCGATACGCACACTCGCTACGGTTAAATCCGCTGAAGAGTTGGCGCATATGGAAATCGTATTGAGCGATGGTAGGCGCGTACGTTTAGACCAGGTTGCGAATATCAAGGATACCTTTGCCGAGCCAAAATCTACC
This sequence comes from Methyloradius sp., assembly GCA_035460505.1. Taxonomy (GTDB): domain Bacteria; phylum Pseudomonadota; class Gammaproteobacteria; order Burkholderiales; family Methylophilaceae; genus Methyloradius. Next base: position 819 of record DATHWP010000048.1, read on the forward strand.
GCGTTACTCAACGGTAAAAAAGTCGTAGGTTTTGATATCACCCGTAGCAAAGGATCTAGCGAGCTGGAAGTAGGTGATGGCGTTCACAAAGCATTGGCTGAGTTGAAACAAGAGCACCCGGATATTGAAATGACAGAGGCGTTTAACTTTGTAAAACCGGTGCAGGATGATTTTGATGCGTCAATGACCTTGCTTTTCGAAGGAGCGATTCTAGCCGTGTTAGTGGTGTGGCTGTTCCTCAAGGATTTCCGTGCCACGTTTGTTTCTGCAATCGCCTTGCCCTTATCCGTGATTCCGGCTTTTATCGGTATGCATTATTTGGGTTTCTCCATCAATGTGGTGACCCTGCTTGCCCTGTCGCTGGTGGTCGGGATACTAGTCGATGATGCTATTGTAGAGGTAGAGAATATCGTCCGCCATTTGCGTATGGGAAAAACACCATACCAAGCGGCGATGGAAGCTGCTGATGAGATTGGCTTGGCAGTAATTGCCACCACCTTCACCTTGATTGCGGTATTCCTGCCTACGGCTTTCATGAGCGGTGTATCAGGTAAGTTCTTCAAGCAGTTCGGCTGGACAGCCTCAATTGCTGTATTCGCATCATTGATTGTGGCACGTGTATTAACGCCAATGATGGCAGCCTACCTCATGAAGCCCATCACCACCGGGCATGTTAAAGACGGTAAGGTGATGCAGCTTTACCTGCATGTGAGCGCTTGGTGCCTTAAACATCGGCTCGTTACCACAATAGCTGCCATTACTTTCTTTATCGGCTCGTTGATGCTGATTCCATTCTTACCGACCGGTTTTATCCCGGCTGATGACAACTCACAAACTCAGGTACGAATAGAGTTGCCACCAGGCGCTACCTTGCTGCAAACCAAAGACTCTGCCGAAGCGGCACGTATGATACTGGCTAAAATCCCACATATTAAAAGCGTCTATACCACCATAGGCGGTGGTGCGGCAGGCTCTGACCCTTTTGCAGAAGGCGGCGCGACCGAAACGCGTAAAGCCACATTGACCATATTGCTGGATGAGCGTGGTCAGCGACCAAGAAAACAAGTTATTGAAAAACAGATGCGCGAACAGCTGCAGCAGCTGCCTGGCGTCAGGTTGAATGTAGGCTTGGGCGGCAATGGTGAGAAGCTCGAATTATTGCTGTTAAGTGAAGATAGTGAAGCGCTTAAGGTCGCAGCGAACGCGGTGGAAAAAGACCTGCGCACCATCAATGGCGTCGGCAATATTGCTTCCAATTTATCTTTAGTGCGTACCGAAGTCATTGTGAGTCCGGACTTTGCAGCAGCAGCTGACCTCGGCGTCACATCTACATCTATAGGTGAAACCCTGCGTATCGCCACGGTAGGTGATTATGAACAATCATTGGCCAAGCTTAACCTGGATAAACGCCAGGTGCCTATCGTGGTGAAACTGGAAAATGCAGCACGTACGGATCTTAGCGTGCTGGAAAGACTGGCAGTGCCCGGTGCCAAAGGCCCGGTGATGCTTGGGCAGGTTGCGAAGTTATCTCTTGCTGCGGGTCCTTCCGTGATAGACCGCCATGACCGGGTACGTGATATCCATTTTGAGATTGAGCTTTCGGGCCTTTCATTGAGCGAAGCCAAGGCGGCGCTTACAAAATTGCCTAGCCTTAAAAACCTGCCAGCAGGGGTGGAGCAGGATGAGCTGGGCGATGCAGAAATGATGACTGAACTGTTCCAGAGCTTTGGCTTGGCGATGTTGACTGGCGTCATTTGTATCTACTTTGTGCTGGTACTGCTATTCAAGGATTTCCTGCAGCCGGTTACCATCCTGGCCGCGCTACCTTTGTCCTTGGGTGGGGCATTCCTGGGGCTCTTAGTCGCCGGTAAAGCGCTTTCCATGCCTTCTATGATCGGGCTGGTGATGCTCATGGGTATTGCCACAAAGAACTCGATTTTGCTGGTGGAATACGCGATTGTTGCCAGACGCGACCTGCATATGAACCGCGTAGATGCCATCCTTGATGCTTGCCATAAGCGTGCCCGTCCTATCATCATGACGACCATCGCCATGACCGCAGGTATGCTGCCGATTGCTATGGAATGGGGCTCAGGCGACGGCTCATTCCGTAGCCCGATGGCAGTATCTGTGATTGGCGGTTTGCTGACTTCTACCGTGCTTAGCCTATTGGTGATTCCCGTGGTATTTACCTATGTGGATGATTTTGAGCAATTCGTCAGGCGCACATTTAGACGTGTTACAGGCAAGCAAGTTGTCTCAAATTAAAGTAAAGTAGGGCTTAGAATATTGCCAAACTTTACGGCGTAGCCAGAAACCAGGTATGCCAAGACTCAGAGTATGCCAAAAACAAGATAAGTAGGTCACATGCTAGAACACGCTTTTGAAAAGTACTTGAACTCCCAGTCATCAACATCAGAACTCAGCCCGGAAACAATCTCTCCTATAGACCAGAAACCAGGTCAAAAAATTGGTGAAATAACCAGTCAAGCCGCACCGCAATTGATTGCAGACCTGGTTGCATTCATGCGGCCGAAAAAGCCTTCCCAGGTGCAGCGCGCTGTCGATTCGATAGAAGCTTTAAGTGCAGCTTTGCTGCTACAGCCGGAGAAAGCACGCTTGTTGCGTGAGGCTATTCTGACGCTGTTGAGCGAGCACAAGCCTATTTCCTTGTTCCTGGTTGCGCGCCACTCGGTATTTACAGGCTTCTTTACCGAAATGCATAGACGCCTTGTGCATAAAATACTGCCTGAGGCGATAGACCCGAATTACCTGATCGACCTATTCGCACTATTTTTTACTAAAACCAGTGATGAAAAATGGGTGTTGGCCGTACCCGATGAAGTATGGAAAACGCTGATTGATGCAATTGCTTTTGAACATGCGCCTCTTGAGCTTGTGGAACCTTGCCTGCAAAACCTGCTAGAAGCCGTACAAGTACTTTCTTACCGCATATCCGCCTTAGGGTTAGAACCGGAGCTGCTGCGCAACCATCCGGAACTTGAGCAGCATACCTCTCCTTTCATTACGCAAAATGAAGAGTTAACCAGGTTTCTAGCTAATCCTAATTTCAATCATGGATTTGACAACGAGAATGCAGATGCGGACATCAAGCACATCCTCGTCATGCTGGACCAATGCCAGACGGTGGTGGATAAAATCCGCCGCAATAGTGCACAGACCGGTACAAGCATCCGCCTAACTAACCTGATCCAGCGCGTTTCGCAGCAGATTGAACGGCTGGAAACTTTATTACGTATCCTGACCCGAAACTCTGATGCGGCAAATTCTGATACGAGCAGCGAGGCCAAGCTAGAAATCGTGCGCCTATTCAAGGAGCTGGTGTATAGCGAATGTCATAAGAATGACATCAGCGAACACTGGCAGGAGAATATGGAGGTCATGGCGCTGCGGGTGACTGAGAACGCCAGCCGCACTGGCGAGCATTACATCACCGAGAATCGCAGCGAGTATTTCGCCTTAATGCGTTCGGCGATGGGTGCTGGCGTCATTATTGGCTTTATGGCCATGCTGAAAATTATAATAGCAAATATGCACCTAGCCGCGCTGACAGAAGCCATTCTATTCAGCCTGAATTATGGCTTGGGTTTTGTGCTTATTCATATTTTGCACTTTACCGTTGCCACTAAACAGCCTGCAATGACAGCTGCCGCCATTGCCGCCAGTATCGATGCGGCAGATAGTAAATCTAAGGAGATGGATAATCTCATTGCCATCATCGCCAATACGACCCGCAGCCAGTTGGTGGCGATTTTTGGTAACGTGGTTATCGTGATACCGGTGGCGATGCTGATCGGTTTTGGCCTGTATGTATTTACGGGCGAACATTTCGTATCGGCAGAAAAGGCTGAATCCTTACTCACTTCGATTGATCCTTTGCGAAGCGGCATGTTGTTCTACGCAGCTATCGCGGGTGTTTGCCTGTTTTTATCTGGCCTGATTGCCGGTTACCATGACAATATCGCCATTTACAATAAGATTCCGCAGCGTTTGCGTGCTTTAACTTGGCTGCAAAAATTACTAGGGCCAAGCCGCCTGGAGCGCGTGGCGAATTACGTTGAAAACAACTTAGGGGCATTGGCAGGCAACTTCTATTTTGGCTGCTTGTTAGGTGGCATGAGCGGTATAGGCGTGTTGTTGGGCTTGCCTATCGATATCCGCCACATCACGTTTTCATCCGCATTTGTAGGGTTCTCAGCGGTAGGTTTGGATTTCTTCCTGGATTGGCGAACGGTGTTGTACATCGCCTTTGGCTTGGCACTCATAGGTTTTATCAACCTGACGGTTAGCTTCGGCTTGGCGTTATTCGTGGCGATGAAGTCGCGCAAAGCACGCTTCAAGCAATGGCGCGTGTTCATTCGCAACTTGGCCACGCGGCTAAATGAACATCCTAGCGAATTTATCATGCCGCCCAAGAAAACGGTAGAATCTGTTATTGAGCCTGATATTGAATCTGCTGATGCAGCTTTTAAAGGCATAGAACTTAGCCAGAATAATTCAAAAAAATAAATTAAACCTCATGAGTAACGTAGAAAATCATACCCCTATGATGCGCCAGTATTTGGGCCTCAAAGCGCAGCACGCTGATATGCTACTGTTTTATCGCATGGGTGATTTTTATGAACTGTTTTTTGATGACGCAGTTAAAGCATCCAAGCTACTTGGCATCACGTTAACGCAGCGCGGTACCAGCAATGGCGAGCCTATTAAGATGGCAGGTATTCCTTACCACGCGGCTGAAGGTTATTTAGCCAAGCTTGCAAAGCTGGGTGAAGCCGTAGCGATTTGCGAGCAAGTAGGTGATCCGGCTACATCAAAAGGCCCAGTCGAACGCCAAGTTGCACGCATCCTTACACCAGGCACGCTTACCGACACAGCCTTATTGGATGAATCACGTGATAACCAGTTACTCAGTATCTTTCAGGGTGACGGCATTATTGGTTTGGCAAGATTAAATTTAGCATCCGGTACGTTTATTCTGAGTGAAATTGCCGTTGGGCTATTGGCACAAGAGGTCGAGCGTATTTCACCCAGCGAGATTTTGCTGGCAGATGATTTTCAACATGCAGCATTAAGTAATATCAGAGCCGCGAAAAAACGTCTAAGCCCGTGGCAGTTCGATTTTGATAGTGCTTTTTCTACGCTCACCAAGCAGTTCAACACCTATGATTTAAATGGTTTCGGTTGCGCAAGTTTAAACCCAGCCATTTGCGCGGCCGGTGCGCTTTTGGATTACGTAAAACATACGCAACGCACGACCCTGCCACATATCAATGCTTTAAGCGTAGAAAGCACTAGTGCCTATATCCAGCTTGATGCTGCTACACGGCGCAACCTGGAAATCGATTTAACATTACGCGGCGAGGCATCGCCAACGCTATATTCGTTACTCAACTCTACACAAACGGCAATGGGCGCACGGTTATTGCGGCACTGGTTACATCATCCGCTGCAAGATAGAAACTTAGTGATGAAGCGCCATGAAGCGATTGCGGATTTGATTCAATATGAGCGCTTTTCTGGTTTAGCCCAAACCTTAAAATCGATTGGCGACATTGAGCGCATCACTGCACGCATTGCACTTAAAACGGCAAGGCCACGCGACTTA
>DATHWP010000049.1:0-5618 GCA_035460505.1 Methyloradius sp.
TCAAAACCTTTTTAAAAGCAGTCAAAACTACCGGTCTGGACGCCACGCTGACTGGCAGCGGCCCAATCACCGTGTTTGCGCCCGATGATGCCGCTTTTGCCAAATTGCCCAAAGCTAAGCTGAAGGCACTGATGGCGAATAGCGACCAACTAAAAAAAGTACTTTCCTACCATATCTACCCCGGCAAAATAACCCAGGCCGATGTGAGCGCCGGTAAGATTAAATCGTTGGAAGGTGCTGATCTACAGCTATCAGTCACCGATGGTGTGAAAGTGAATAACGTGAAAGTGACCGGCAATGAAATCAATGCTGATAATGGTGTAATTCATACCATTAGTGCGGTATTGATTCCGAAAAGCTAATAATCGTTGTACAAATGAGCAAAAGTCTTTTTAGGCTTTTGCTTAAGAAGAATTATTTGTATATTGTTAATTGATTTAAAAGTAACTCAAATCATCATCATCATTATTTCTTGTTACTTACAAACTACTATTTATTCGGATCAAACTGATACGTCAAGCTCACCCACGCTCCTCTTGGCGCACCGGGCGCAATAAAGTTTGTGGTCTGCCAATCACTGGAGTTATGGTTATAACCATCAGGTCCAATAGCGCCATATATCGAAGGTGAGAACGGATTTCTACCTAAACGCCCTGCCGAAAAATACTCTTTGTCAAAAATGTTGTTGACGCGAAGTCCTAGCGTCCACTCTGAGTTAAGTTTGTAACTGGTCTGAAAATTAAAGGTCATGTAACCGGGAATAAAACCAGGAGAAGTAGTAGGTGCGCGGCTAACCGGTATGACAGTACCCGTTGCAGGCTCTTCATAGCTATCCACCAGAGTGACGCCTGTCTGATGTTTGTTATTTTCGTTGCCGCGCACATAAGCCATGGAATGCGCAACTGCGGTAAACCCAACTTGCCATTTAGGCGTCACTGCATAACTCACAGTAGCATTTAAATTATGAAGTGGAACACCAGGCATACGGTCTCCAGGATTCACTTGAATTTCTCGGCCAAAATCATTGTTACCAGTCACGGTTTCGACAGAACTACTATTGTCATTAGCAGCCATCTTGAAAGAGTTTTCAAAGGTCGCTGATGTCAGCGCATAGTTAAAGCGCAACTTCCACTTATCAATAGAAGCAGTAATACCTGCTTCTATCCCTTCCCGGCGAGTATCACCAATCGTATTGAAGAAGCTCCGATTGCCTGGGTAAGTAACTAAATAGATGTCATCTCGCAAGTCCGTACGATAAGCGCCTAGGTTCCATTCGACATTCTCTCCCCAACGACCTCGCAAACCGATGTCCATAGAGGTCGATTTAATTTGTGGCAGATAGGGATCACCAGAAAGTGTCGTTGGTAAAGAACAGGATCGGTTTTGTGCCAAGCTTCGTGCTAGAAACTTACCTGAGCCGATAGGTACCGGGGTGGGGTCAAACGCGCACCCCAACTCAATCACAGATGGTACGCGAGTCCCTTGTGAAAGATTGCCGTAAATATTCAGACTCTCCTTCGCTTGCCAACTAACGCCTAAGGAAGGATTTAGCGATTGATAAGAAAATTTTTCTTTTTCGGGAGTATTCAAGACATTGGATGCATCCGGAACAATGTAGCCAGCAGTTGGACAATTACCATTAATACAAACACCATATTCATCCGGGAAAGCCTCAAAGTCCGAGAGATCAAAAACAGTAAAGCCAAATGTACGAGACGCTATTTTGTTCTGCCCTTTTGTGGTGTTATAACGCGCTGAACCGGTAAAGTGTAATGTTTCTATCGGACTCCAGGTCTCACTGAAATACAAGCTCTTGGTTACTTGACTTCCCTTGAAATTATTATTACTAATTGGCTGATCAGCCAATGCATACTGGTCACGAATTTCATTAGGAGCCAAATAAGCTTTTCGATTGGAGTCTAATAGACCTAGCATTTGACTACTTGTATAGTCCGCAGAAGGCGCATCAATTGACGCCCCTACCATGAGCTTGTGCTTCTCAAAATTCCAATTTAATTGAACTGAAGCACCATCAGTGACTTGGTCAATTTGAGTGTTTGTGAGGACCGATGTTGGAGTGCCTTCAATCACACCCGGCGCTTGCCCTCCGGCTTGGGCAGCGCCATCTACATAAGTGGGTTCGCCATTACCATAAGGCACTTCTAATGGATCTAACCCCGTGTTGTCTGTTCCATCTGGTCCCAATTTATACGCTGCACAATCGGCCGCATTGTTAGGAAGTACTGGCACGACCATATGTTTGACACCATCGGGGGTGTAATAGTAGAAGTTCTGCAAGCCATTAAAAGCTTGAGTAACGGGATCACCAACTAATGAACGGAGCTGCTGCAGCACAGAAGTCTCGTAAGCCCAAGACGGCTCACCATTACTCCATGTTTCTACGGGCCCATTGCCCAATTGAGGTCCGCTGCCATTTTGAGCAGTGAAAATTAATTTTTCTCTAGTATTTTTGAAAGGCCCATTAAAGTTTGCTTGCGCACCTGCCAGAAAAGTTGCTGCTTCATCGGGTATCTCTCTATTGAAAGAGCCGGCAGGGGGCGTGCCCGAAATAAAATCTATGAAATCCTGATTGGCGAATGGGTCATTAATATCAGTCGTCATATCCAGCACATAATAATCAGGCAACCCATAGCTATTAGTGCTATCAAACAAACATGTGAACTGTTCCCCAGGGCGTAAATTTCTTTTTACAGTCTGAGCGCCATATTGAGTGTATACGTCTGCACCAAATTGATTACGATTACTTTTTCTGCGATAGGCTTGACCAGATACCGAAAAAGTATCATTTACAAAATAGCTACCTGAGAGTTGAAATTGCAGTAATTTATTCTTGGTAGTGTCGGGCGACGTGTAAACCCCATTTCTATCTTGCGCATACATTTCTGTAGGAACCATGCCATTCCCGACCAAGTCATTCCAAACATTCAAAACACCTAAATTAAGATCTAACTTTTCGCCTCGATAACTTGCTTTGGTAAAAAGTTGATTTACTCTACTAGGAGAGTTTTCACGCCATCCATCTTCTAAAAAGAAATTACCAGCAGCAAACAAACCAACGGTACCGTTGTTCCAACCGCCATCGACCTGTAACTGTTTACGCGCGAACGAGCCGGTCATCACATCTGCATTAAATCCAGAATGATTGAAGCCATCCTTGGTTTTCATTGATAAAGCTCCACCCAATGTACCCAAGCCAAAAATTGGATTTGAACCAGGGAATACATCGAAACTGGCAAGAGCATTTAATGGGATCATGTCCCAGTTCACAACGTCACCAAACGGTTCATTGATGCGAATGCCGTCAATAAAAGCTGAAAGTCCTTGGGGTGTACCTATCTGCGGACCTGCTGTAAAACCTCGATACTGAACGTCCATTTGAAATGGATTGCCCTGATAGTCATTGACATTGACCGACTGAAGTTTAGAGTTCATTAAATCGGTTAAGCTTAAAGCGTGAGCTTCTTTAATATCTTGAGCAGAGAGAGTTTGTACATTTCCAGGAATTTGCTCTTTGGTTAAACCTAAACCAGGAAGTGGCCCAATCTCGTAAAAGCGTTTAGCACGAACTTCAACTTTATCCAGTTCAAGATTTTCAGCTTTCTTTTGTACTGCCGGGCGTGCGGTGCGAACGACGATTGTGCCTTCTTCTTGCACTGCTTCAAGGCCTGAATCTTCCAGCACGCGTTTTAGCGCATCCATTTCGCCATAGTTGCCTTTTACTGGCGGTGCGGTTTTGCCATTGACGATTGTTTTATCGAAGATGATGTTTTTGCCGGTTTGGGTGGCGAATTGTTTGAGTGCGGTACCCAGTGGCTGCGATGGAATGTTGATATTGGCCGGAATATCCGTCTTTAACGGCTCGGCTTCTACCACACCGATGTGATAAATCGCACAAAAAAGTAGTGCCGATTGTTTGCTGATACGATTGATTTTTTTAGTTTTAAACATGTTGCCACCCACCTCAAAAAGTCCCCTTAACAGACTAATGACGAGGAGGGCGGCAACTCCCTGATGTGGGAAAGGTAAATTTTTGTGAGGTTTAGCGATCTAGCACTACGGTTTCGGTGTCTGACTCTTGCAGTTTGACCGGTGCGACCGCTGGCAGGGTTTTAATAAACTTGTTGAGCGTTTTCACATCCACCACAGCCGAGATCTCAGCATTCGCATGTGAGTGATTCACTAATGGCGCTTCGCGGTAGCGTGACAGGGTTTCAGTCACCTCACTCATAGGCGCACCATCAAAAATCAGTTTGCCTTGCAGGAAAGCAAAGTAGTCTTTGGCTGGTTTTTGCACTTTTACCGGGTTGGCTTGCGCTTTCACTTCTGCGACCTGGCCATCGGTGAGTAACACACTGTTTGCCTGATCAGCCTGCAAGGTCTCGACCAGAACCTTGCCATGATCCACCGCCACCACTGTTTTATGGTTGATCATATTCACCACAAAGCGCGTGCCTTTTACGGTGATTCTGGCGTAGTTGCTTTCTACAATAAATGGCCGGTCAGCGTCTTTGACTACCTCGAAAACCGCCTGACCTTGCAACAGTTGCACATAGCGTTTATCGCGGTAATACAACACTTTGGTATCGCTGTGCGCATCGAGTGTGAGTTTGGTGCCATCAGATAAATAGCGGCTGACCATATGGCCGGGCGCGCTGGTCTGGGCGATGGTTTCCAGAGGCTGGGCATGCCATTCTTCCCACTGGTTAAAAGCGAATAAGCTGGAAAGGCCAATGATCGCAATGGCCCCCAGTTTGGCATAGGTGTTATTTTTTTGGCGCTTGCGGATGTCTTCGTCTAATTTGCGGATACTCATCGCTTGCGAAATACTGCTGATTTGCGCCGAGGAGTCAAAGTCGCCCCAGGTTTCGGCAATGGTCTGATAAGCCTGGCGATGCGCTTCAGACTCCATTAACCAGGCTTCAAACTTACTTCTATCAACGTGATCCGGCGCTGCGTCCTTCAAGCGCATAAACCATTTGGAAGCCTGCTCCAGGATCGAATGTCGTTGACGGGTCATTTGTCGTTCAGCAGGTAATCTTTAGCCAGTGAAATATCCACCAGCGCGCGTATCATGTGTCGCTCAACCATGTTCAGGCTAATGTTGAGCTCAGTGGCAACGTCCGTTTGCAGTTTGCCCTCAATCCGGTGCATCCAGAACACCTGGCGGCACTTGGCTGGCAGGCAATCAATGATATTTTGCAGTGCCAACATGCGCTGCTTTAAATCTGCTATTTTCTCTGGGGAGTGCTGGTAGCTGTGTTCATGCTCGGTATCAAGTAAATCCGCGTTTGCGCCTGACAATTCCAGGTCCACAAAATGGGAAGCGTCGCGGTAATAATCCACAATGGTATTTTTAACAATGCCGCGCATATAAGCCTGCGGCTCATCAATCTGCCTCAGGCTGTTTTTAACCGCAAACTTCACAATCGCATCATGCAACACATCGCTTGCCAGATGAAAATTTCTGGTTTGCCCGTAAATGCTACGAAACAAATCGGTGTAAACCCATTTCAAACTCAGGTTGCACCAGTAAATATCCGTGTCGGCTTTGGTAAAAAAACTCATTGCATTCAACCAGCTTGATGACGTTAGTAGGT
>DATHWP010000050.1:0-5204 GCA_035460505.1 Methyloradius sp.
CAGTCTATGCTTGGTTTTACTGGCTCAACCATGTTGCTATTGCTGTTGCTGGCAACAGGATTCAGCCTGTTTACGGGCTGGTCTTGGATCATGATGGCCGAGAAACTGGGTGGCGCCATTATCAATACCAGCCAGTTTATCAGCGATAAATTGCAAGACAGGCAAGATAGAAAGTTGGGCAAAGTTGCTGAGCAACTACGTACCGAGTTTGTAGATAGTGAACGCAAACGGGTAGAAGACCACGCCCCCGTCAAGATTGAAGTGCCTGTGCTCGAAATCGCCAAGAGTGACCGTGTTGAAAAAGAGCGCCAATCGCCGCTTTTTGAAACCATGCCAGATTCACCATTGCCGCCATTGCACTTGCTCGACCAGCCACATGGCGAGGTTGAATTGCAATCTGCGGAAACCCTGGATTTCACGTCTCGCCTGATTGAACGCAAGCTCATGGATTTTGGCATTGAAGTCAAAGTCATCACCGCATTGCCAGGGCCAGTCATTACGCGCTATGAGCTTGAGCCGGCTGCGGGGGTTAAAGGTAGCCAAGTCGCTAATCTTTCCAAGGATTTGGCGCGTGCTTTGTCAGTTGTTAGCATTCGCGTGGTTGAGACGATTCCAGGTAAAACCTATATGGGTCTTGAAATCCCCAACCCAAAACGACAAATCGTATTTTTGTCCGAGATCATGGGCTCTCAAGTCTATGCGGATGTGAATTCGCCATTGGCCATGGCCATGGGTAAAGATATTGCGGGCAAGCCAGTGGTGGCGGATCTGGCAAAAATGCCGCACGTACTGGTTGCAGGTACCACAGGTTCAGGTAAGTCAGTCGCCATCAATGCCATGATTTTGAGCCTGCTTTATAAAGCTGAGCCGAGCAAAGTCAGACTGATATTGGTCGACCCTAAAATGCTGGAGCTTTCAGTGTATGAAGGCATTCCACATTTATTGGCTCCAGTTGTTACCGATATGCGCCAAGCCGCCAATGCGCTCAACTGGTGTGTGGCCGAGATGGAGCGGCGTTATAAACTCATGTCTGTGCTTGGCGTGCGCAATCTCGCAGGTTTTAACCAGAAGATTCGCGAAGCAATCAAGGACGGTACGCCAATTACACATCCATTTACGTTGACTCCAGACAGCCCTGAGCCGTTAGAAGAATTACCGTTGATTGTCGTCGTTATTGATGAGTTGGCTGACATGATGATGGTCGTTGGTAAAAAAGTAGAAGAGTTGATCGCACGTTTAGCGCAAAAAGCCCGCGCTTCTGGCATTCACCTGATTTTGGCAACGCAGCGCCCATCGGTAGATGTCATAACTGGCTTGATTAAAGCCAATATTCCAACGCGAGTCGCATTCCAGGTTTCTAGCAAAATTGATTCGCGTACTATCCTTGATCAAATGGGTGCGGAGGCATTGTTAGGGCAGGGTGACATGCTCTATCAGCCGCCAGGTACCAGCTATCCGCAACGTATCCATGGTGCTTTTGTGTCAGACCAGGAAGTGCATCGTGTGGTTGACCATATCAAATCGTTGGGTGAGCCTAACTACATCGAAGGCATCCTCAATAACGTCGCAGAAGAAGGTGGCGAAGCAGGTGATATGACTGAAGGTGGCGGTGAAGCTGATCCCCTTTATGACGAAGCTGTTGCCATTGTGCTCAAAACACGCCGCGCCTCTATTTCTGGCGTTCAGCGCCAATTGCGCATAGGTTATAACCGCGCAGCAAGACTTATCGAAGAGATGGAGCGCGCTGGCCTAGTCACCGCCATGCAAAGCAATGGCAATCGCGAAGTGATTGCACCAAATACCAATCAAGATTAATCCCACCTAAGTACAAGACCCAAATGCATACCAACAACAGACTTGCAACGACCATTTTATTTGCTATTGCATTATTGCCTATTCAAACGTTTGCAGATGGCATCGACAGCCTTAAATCCTTTTACCAGAACACTAACGCAATCCGTGCGCAGTTCCACCAGACAGTGGTTGATGGACAAGGACGTAAATTACAAGAAGTCGATGGCAGCATGCAGCTACAGCGCCCAGGAAAATTTCGCTGGGATTACAACAAGCCCTACGTACAACAAATAGTCGGTGATGGCGAAAAGGTCTGGCTATACGACCCAGACCTGAATCAAGTCACAGTGCGCACCATCAGCAAGGCATTAGGCTCCAGCCCAGCAGCGCTGCTGGCTGGCGGCAAAGATATGGATAAAGCCTTCGAGCTCAAGAATGAAGGCCGTCAAGATAACCTTGATTGGGTGCAAGCAATCCCTAAAGATAAAGAAAGCGGTTTTGACACGATCTATCTTGGGTTTAAGGCGGATGTGCTAGATCAAATGGAACTGCATGACAGTTTTGGTCACGTCACGCTAATTGAGTTCAATAAGTTGGAGCGCAACCCAAAACTTAACGCGCAGGTGTTTAAGTTCACACCGCCATCTGGCGCCGATGTGGTGGGCGATTAAGTCGCTGATTCATCAGCATTCGGTAGCTCAAAGCAAAAATGTTGTAAACTCACAACAAATGGACTCTCTATGGATATTTTTTGAACGATATGTTTAAAAAAACTGAATCTGTATGTATAGTTAGCAATAAATTCAAATAAATTAACTGAAATATTTAAACAAATTTACGGGGACGTTCTAAATATGCAGAAAAAACACCTTTGTAGCTTGATCGCCGCTACTTTTTTAATCTCTTACTCATTTATTGGTTTTGCTGGTGATGCCAACACCGACAAAGCTGCCGAACTTCTCAAAGCGCGTGATTACAAAGGCGCTTATGCATTACTAGAGCCACTGGAGTCCGAAAAAGCAGGGAATGTTGATTACGATTATTTATTTGGTGTTTCAGCGGTAGAGACTGGTGAAGCTACCCGTGCAATTTTTGCTTTCGAACGTGTGCTAGCGGTTCAACCAAACAATGCTGATGCCCGTGCCATGTTAGCTAGAGCTTATTTCCTTGCAGGTGAGCCAGAAAATGCAAAAGCCGAATTTAAGAATATACAGTCAGATAAGCTTGATCCTGCAATTTCAAAGTTAGTTAAAGCCAATATATTGGCGATTGATAAAGCCACAGGCCAGGCAAGCACTTTTGCGGCCTATATTGATCTTGGCTTGGGTTATGACACTAATATCAATAGTGCTACATCCAATGGTTCAGTTGTTATTGGTGGGATTCCGCTTACCCTTTCTAACAGTTCAATTGAAAAAGGTAGTGCTTACGGCGCTCTGAGTGGTGGAGTTTCTTTTAAGGCACCAGTCGCTAAAGACTTCACAGTATTTGGCGGTTTGCAAGCCAGTACGCGTACTAACTGGACTGATGGAACATTTGACCCCAGCTACACTGATGTTAGTCTTGGTGCTAGCTACAAAAAGTATATTGATACCTTCACTGCAAGTATTAACCGCAACGATTTTAACGTGAATAGCAATAAATTCTTAGAGTCTACTGGCGCTACTGCTCAATGGCAGCGCGAAATTGATGATGCCAATCAGGTAAGTGTTTTTGGCCAATATGCCAATCTTAGTTATTCGGGTCAATCATTACGTGATGCACATCGTAAAGTCGCAGGTGCAGGTTGGGGCCATGCATTCTCTGGGGATAAAGCCCCGGTTATCTTCTTGAGCGCCTATGGTGGCCAAGAGCAAGCGACTAACTCTGCTTTTGATTACTTAGCCTCTACCAATTTATACGGGGTAAGGGCTGGCGGTCAGTTTGCAGTGAACTACAAAACCGTAGCCTATGCGACGTCCAGCTATGAAAATAGAACTTACGATGGTATAGACCCAGCATTTTTGACCGAGCGTAATGACAAGCAATATGATTTTTCAGTCGGTGTTCGCTATACACCATTTCCTGGTCTTACAGTCAAACCGCAATTCAGCTACCTGAATAACGATTCAAATATCAGTCTGTTTGGTTATGAGCGTACAGTGCTTTCAATCAATCTGCGTAAAGACTTTAATTGGTAATACACAACTTAACTAAGTTATAAATTCATCAAGATTAGATGTATTAAGGGCTAAAGGGTAAATCATGAATAATTCAGGCATATTTAACTTAAATCGTACCGCGATATTGGCAGGTATTATTTCTGCCTCATTCTCACTGCATGCAATGGCATCTGCTGGCAAAGTTGAGTTTGCACTGGGTGGTGCAAACTTGCTGAGAAATGATGGCAGCAGCCGACAAATCAGCAAGGGTGATGAAATCAACCCAGGTGACACAATTAAGACCACAGATGGCCGTGTGCAAGTACGATTTAGTGATGGTGGCTATATGTCATTCCAGCCTAATACCGAATTCAAGGTTGAAGATTATTCCTACAGTGGCAAGACTGACGGCACTGAAAAAGCATTTTTCCGTTTGATTGCTGGAGGTTTGCGCGCCATCACTGGCGTAGTAGGCCATGCTAATAAACCTAACTACAAGGTTTCAACCCCAGTAGCTACCATTGGTATTCGCGGTTCTGAATATTTTGCTAATTATAATGGTAAGTTAACTGCACACTGTAATCACGGCTCTATTTATGTGGCTAATGATCAAGGTAACCTGATTCTGTTCCGTGGACAAACAGCGGTTGTTGCTAATGGGGCGCCAAGTTATGGGGATAATACTGAAGGCGTAGGGGCTCGTGGCCCAACTAATACTAATACTGCCTATCAACAACAGAATAATGATAGCAACACTAATAACTTATTCCGCACAGGTGATTTGCGTAATGAAGATGGGACATTGAAAGCCTTGGGCGATGTTGGTGATATAGGTGTTGCTTATACTAATTATTACTCTGGTGCTGAAGGTGGTAGTTATTCAAACTATAGTGTTCTTGATGGAACCTATCTAGAGACAGATAAGACATCATTGGTTAAAGATCCATCAGGCAATTTAGCCAGCATTACTAATACTTATACACAGTCTTATGATGGCTCGGAGTCCCTCAAGACAGTTCGTACGGACACCAATTTTAGTGGTGACCAAATCAAAGGCTCAAATGGCGGTATTTCATGGGTGAGAGTAGATGGCTCTGTAACAATAACAAATACTTATTACTGGAGTGGATCTTCAACGCCTGATTATAGTTATTCTGGCACAGTAAATAATCCGCAATATATATTCGGCAATCTGACTCCGTTGCAAGACATGAATAATTTGGTGCTTGCTCAATACGTTGCTACTTATAATTATGCAGGTGGAACGAG
>DATHWP010000051.1:0-9286 GCA_035460505.1 Methyloradius sp.
GCCTGAGAATATTTTGGGTTCTTCATCCAGAAGTTCCCAAATACGGGCAGCGGAAGAACGGGCATCGGCGAATACCTGCATCACGCGGCCAACACCTTCGATACGGAATACCAGCGTGTTGGCGACCAGTAATGACGCGACTAATTCGCCAACATTCAGGTGACCTTGTTGTACCAGTAATGCACCAATCACCAGTATCCATACGTGGCTCATCGCCACCACGATTTGCGGCAAAGGAATGCGAGATGAGGCAAACGCGAGAGCAGTGCGGGCATGGTCAATAAACACCTGCACGCTAGCAGTAAACACATCAATGCGTTGTTGTTCAAGGCCGAATGACTTGATCACGCGCACGCCGTTTACACCTTCGCTCAACTCCTGGTTCACTTTGTCATAAGCTGAACCAACAACGCGATCCAACTCAACCAATTTATTGGTTTGGAGTACAAAAATACTGATGCCCGACAAGGTGAAAAACAATGTACCCAGACCTAGCCAAGGGTGGTACCAGCTTAGCAGCCCAACAGAAACTAACACCCATAAGCTAGCTTCAAATACTTGTCGCCAGAAATTAATCAGTGCGTCACGCACTTTGTCTGCATCACGCGTAGTACGTGTGACTATTTCGCCCATGCCATGTTGCCAATGGTAAGCCAGATCAAGCCGTTGCACTTGCAGCATGATGCGTTCACGCAAGATATAGAGCAGCTGCTGGCCAATAATCAGCGACATCACGCCGCCCAGATATTGCACAACACTGCGACCAATCGCAACGACGACCATCAACACCAGCCAGTATTTGGCCAAGCTTAAATCCAGGCTGCCATCTGTCGCACGGCTAATCATTTTGCCTGTTTGCACATCATGAATAATCTTGCCCACCAGCCATAACTGCCAAGCCATGCCGACATTCACCAGAACGAACAGCAGCGCGGTGATAGAGAATTTGTATGGCATGTAACGATAGAGCGCCAGACAACGTAATAAGGGGTTTTTCGACATATTCAATCAATCAGTTGTAGAGTTGTGAAACATAATTCAAACGCTCAAAACATAAACAACCTGACAAATAGTGCGCTAAATGTCAGGTTGTGTCTTGAGTAACTAACCACCAATATTGAATGTACTGTTTGCGTTTGCAGCACTTTTCTATGGCTGGTTAGTGTATTGCCAGTTAGAAGCGTAAGGTCACTGAAATACCAGCAGTTCTTGGGTTTGCCCAATAAGTAGCGGCTCCCGTTGCTGCAACTGCGCCAGCTCTTGCACCAGGCAATGCATGGTTGTGGTAATTCTCATCCGTCAGGTTGTTCACATAACCAGTGACAGCAACTCGATCTTTTGCTGTGCTGTATGTCACGCGGGCATTGACGATGGAATATGCTTCCTGATTCAAGAGTGGGTTATTTTGTGGATCAACAAAATAGAACTGATCGCCTAGGTAACGCCAATCACCCCCAACGACTACTTTGCGACCATTATCCAAAGGAATCTTATAATCGGCGGCAAGGAGGCTGCTGAAATGCGGTGAACGGACAAACTGGTTACCGTCACGATTACCGCCACCGTTTAAGATGTCGAAGTCATCAAACTTGGTTTCCAACAGCCCGATATTGGCGTTGATGTGCAAGTTATTGGTAGGTAGGGCTTCTACTTCAAACTCAGCACCATTTACATGTGAGCTGGTCACGTTCTGAAGGTAAGAAACAGGAGTAGGACTGCCTGCAAGTGCGCCAACAATATTTACTTGCGCATTTTTATAGTCGTAATGGAAGACATTAGCATTGAAATTCAAACGACCATCCAGCCATTCAGATTTATAACCTAACTCATAAGAGTTCAAATTTTCTGGGCTCAATGTATTGAGTGCCGCAGAAGTAGTCGCTGCCGTATTGAACCCCCCCGATTTAACACCGTGTGCAAATTTGAAATACACACGGTCTGTTTGGGTCAATTTGTATTCAGGTGTTAGATCATAGGTGAGCGCATCCCATCTTTTACTCTCGGTGTCAGTAAAAGTGCTGGTCTGCCCTACGATTGGATTGCCATAGGTGCCCGTGTATGAATTCCACCATGATGCAAGATTGCTCCAGCTCGCCCCGCCAGCAGCATTATTCAATCGGTTCAGGTCAAGTTTCTTTTCTTCAGTTGTCCAGCGCAAACCCAGTGTGGTATTGAACTGTTCAGTAAAGTTATAGGTACTACTACCAAAAATCGCATAACTTTCAGTTTTGTGATTGAACGTGGTCAGGCTGTAGGCAGTTGGCGCGGTGCTTCCAGCTTGGGCAGGAACAGTGCCATTTGGTAGTCTTGCACTAGCAGAATAGGAGTCAATATCTTCTTTAAAGAAGTGAAAGCCTGTCAGCCAATTCAAGCGATCTTCACGTGGTGATGCTAAGCGGAACTCTTGTGAAATCTGGCGGCTTTTAGCATCGTTATAAGTCCGACCAATTTCTAGCGGTGTGAAGTCAGAGTCAGCTTGTGCAACGTTACCGAAATCTTCATAGCCAGTAATCGAAGTCAAAGCATATTGCCCAAGTTGCCACTTCAAGTTTAGTGAAACGCCGTTTTGTGTCGTTTTGCTAGTATCAGGTGCATTGGTGCTGACATCATTGATATTGGTACTCGGAATATAGCCATTGATATAAGCGCCACCCGCCCCTGTGCCAGTGACAGTTGTAATAGCACCATTGGTTTTGTAGTTGCGGTAATGCACATTCAATAAAGCCTCAAGATCAGGTGTTAATTCAAACAGTAATTGACCGCGAATGGCTGAGTCGGTCAGTGATCCGTCTTTCTGGTTCTTGAATAGATTGTTAAAACGGCCATCCTGATTTTCATCATGCACAGATAGGCGGCCAGCGATGCGTTCATCAATAATGCTGCCGCCGATTGCGCCTTCGATAATTTTGTCGTTATAAGTACCGTAGTCGGTCTTGAAATAGTTGTCATCGCCAGAAAACGTAGGTTTCTTAGCTAATACATTGATAGCGCCGCCGGTTGTATTCTTGCCCCATAGCGTACCTTGCGGGCCGCGCAATACTTCTACACGGTCAATATCAAATAATGGAAAGCCTGTAGCACTTGCATTGCTGATATAGACATCGTCCTGATAAAAGCCAACTGGGTTCGGGAAGTCAATTTGCTGTTGTCCCGCACCAACTCCACGAATCCACCAACGTGGTCGGCCATGCTGTTGTGTACCTGCTGATGCATTAGGTACGTAGTTCAAGACTTCACTGGCTGAGCGGCCTATGCCTTTATCCAACAACTCTTTGCCATCTAATACACTGATAGAAGTAGCGACATTCTGCGCACTTTCTTCACGTTTTTGCGCGGTGACAACTACGCTGCTGAGGCGGTTTTCATCTTGAGCTGCAGGTGTTGTTGTTTGTGTATTAGCAGCGCTATCTGTGTTCGTTTTTTGATCGTCCGTCGCAGATTTATCGCTAGCTGCTTTATCAGTGCTTTGCTTATCTGCACTGGGGTTTTCCGAATCAGCTGCATAAACCTGAGCCATGATCAATGTGCTCGCTAGTGCGCTAATAATCGCGGCAGATAGTGGCTTTCGGATGAAAACGGATGTAATACTTAAAGCATCCCTTTTATTTATATGAATTTTTGACATGGTTTTCCCTGTAATTTTAAAAATGACTTCTCCACACCTTCGTGGTGTTGACGTCACTAGTTGGCAGAATTCATGCCAAATCAATGTAAAGGGGAGTTAATAAATGTAAGTGATTGAATTTAAATTGATAATATCAATTTTTTGAAATAAATTTAGTGGGGGATGCTAAGTAACTAGTGTTTTCCTCACAACAATTTGATGTGTTGTTTTATAACTTGTGTTGCTAAAACAACACATTGATACAGCGGTTTCTTCTTTAGCTGCATGGCGGGTCAGATTGTTGTTATAGCAACATCTGTATGGCGCTAATCTGTTGCTTTGGAAGCAATTTGATTGAGTGAGTCAGGAGGTTTGGCGAATATAAAAATGCCACTGATAGGCCATATCAGTTTAGATGTTAGAGGCGATTGAAAATTAATTTGTAATTTAAAACAATTCGTTAGATATAGTTTTTGCTTTAATAAAAACAGAACAATGGATTGCTTGATGCAATTTTTGGCAGCCGTTTCCTAACGATTGGCATACTGTTTGCGCTATCACTCCTGTAACGAACACCATAATCAACACAGGAGAAACAGCATGAGCCAGCAATTATCAGAGATTGATCTAATTTCCTATGTGGATGAAGCTAAGGCTGACGCCATCCATGCATTCAATGTACTACGTGATAACGGCACACTGTCTGCCAGCCTGACTTTTCATGTCAGCCATAAGGTGCCAGGGCACGATAAGCTATTAACCATCCGTTTCCCTGGCGGCCTGGCGCGAGACCAAACACCGACCATCAGCATTACCAACTTCTCAGACGAAAAGAATCACATCCTTATTGAAACCCGTCTGGATGCTGATACCGCCATTCATATCCACACCAACTTCCTCTCAGCTTGGTCATTGGCGCACAAACCATTCCCTATTCTTTATGTAGCCGCCGCCCGCCACTTATTGGCACGTGAAATCCCTAACCATCTGGATCGCACGCGAAGCGTACTTGATGTCATTCAAGAACGTCTGGACAAACACCCAGAGCTAGCACCACCACCTGCTTTGCTTGAATCTAACGGCGGCGTCAATATCTGGGGTAAAGGCATTATTAAAACCTCTGAACTCATCTTATTTATAGAAGAAGGCGCACGTTACCAAGCCATCGCAGAACAACTTGGCGGAGCACAACACTACACCCCAGGCGCGCTGGAAGTGCAATGGAAACGTACTGGCTTGCTGGAGAAGGCTAAAGCTTATTCAGGACGCTATCTGGAAGACTTGGTCTGATCTTCTAACGAATGATCTTGCTTTATCAGTCGGGCTAAATGCCCGACTTTTTATATGAGATTTCTTATTACCTACTACTTAAAATAAACCGAGGTCGCTATATGTCCGATAGCAATCAAAGAGTTGCAGAATACGATATCAACCCGATTTTCATCGAGCGCTGGTCGCCGCGCGCTTTCACTGGCGAGACCATTGAAGATCCGTTGCTGTTCAGCCTGTTTGAAGCTGCCCGCTGGGCACCTTCTGCCAATAATTCACAGCCCTGGCGCTTTATCTATTCCAAACGTGATTCTGCATATTGGCCTGCACTGCTTAGCATAGCTAATGAAAATAATCAGCGCTGGGCTGCCAAAGCGGGCGCTATCGTTGCGTTGATATCCAAGACTAGCCATATTCGAAATGGTGAAACTGAACCGAGTCCATTACGCAATCACTCTCTGGATGCAGGCGCTGCCTGGACTAGCCTGGCTTTGCAGGCATTACATGCTGGGCTGGCGACCCATGCCATCGGTGGATTTGATCGGGAAAAGGCCAGAGAGATACTGGCTATCCCAGAGGGATTTCATATCGAGATACTGATCGCCATTGGCAAACAGGCAGAGCGCAATAGCCTGCCTGCCGACTTTCAGGCTAGGGAGCAGCCAACGCCAAGGCGCCCATTGAGTCAGTTTATTGCTGAAGGCAGTTTTAGTTTTAAGGAATAACACTCTCTGAGAAAAGTTGCTACAGAAACATTTACCGAGAATTTCTACAGCGCTAGTGTTTCTCAAGCAACATTTTTATTTGTTTGCAGTATATAGAGTTAGGTTTTCTCAATGCTGTGATTTCAATAAAATCCAATATATTCAATTATTTAATTGTCTATTTCGTGCATTTCTGGCTCTCTTTTAGAGGATGGCACGAATTCTGCCATTCATCTGGTATGTAAAAACCTGAGGAGCAGGGTAATGACGATAGAATTTTTCTGGCAATTGCCAACTGCAGGCGATGGCCTTTATGCCGATGCAAAAAACTATAGGCGCGGCGAACGTGATAAAGGTGGTGCGGTGGCGTACTTCGGCCAAGGCGTAACAGACCCACGCGGTACTCAATATAACTACTTTGATCATTTGCACCAGATTGCCAAGGCGGCAGAGCTGGCGCATTTTGATGGCATACAGGTACGCAACGACCCTGAAGGCGATGAAAGCTGGATAGTCGCTGGTTACCTAACACGCAGTACGAAAAATCTCACCGTGCTGACTGAGTTTCATGCTTCACGCGGTTCAGCCGTCTATGCGGCGAAAAATGCGGTGAGTTACCAGCGCTTCAGCAATAGTCGCTTTGCATGGCAGGTTTCTACTGGCGGCGATGAAAAGCAGCGCCATCGCGATGGCGATTTTGTTGATGAGGCCGATATCAATCCACGCATTGAAGAGTTTTTGACGGTAGCCCGCAACGTCATTACGCAGACTTCATACAGCTTCAAAGGCCGTTTCTTTGAAGTGCTCGAAGGAGGCTTCAAAGGGCCTTTGTCTAATCAGAAAGTACCTACAGTCTATCTGGCTGGCAATACGGCAGATTCTTACGCACTATCAGCCAGACAAGCCGATGTACATGTGCTGGATGCGGGTCATCTTGACCTGGTGCGGGCAGATGCCTCTAGGCTACATACTCTAGCAGCGGCTGAAGGCCGACAGTTACGCATAGGTTTGCGTATTGACCTGCTTGCTCGCGAAACCCAGGAAGAGGCTGAGTTTGATGCCAAGCGCTATCTCGATCAAAGCGGCGGTCAGCGTGCTTTTGGCAACTCGGCATTATGGAATGGCCTGACAACTAAACAGAATGGCGCCAAGGCGACATTGGTCGGTAGTTTCGAGCAAGTGGCCGAGCAGTTGATTGCCTATCTGGACGCCGGTGTCAGCAGCTTTATTCTGTCTGCCATCCCCAGTCTGGAAGAAGCCTATCGCATAGGCGAAAACGTGCTGCCAGCGCTGCATGCTCATATTCAAGCCACGCAACAGCGTGCTGCCTAATCAAGTCAGGAGTTAACAATGGCAATCGATATTTTTTGGCGTATTCCTACCCATGGCGAGCCTAGCTCACTACGCAACAAACTACAGCATCGCGGTGACTGGTCACAACAACAGGGCGACCATGTGGTGCATAGAGGCTTGGTCGCAGGTGGTGGTGACGATGGTTTCAACTCACTAGACTATATTGCAGAAGTCGCTAGAGCGGCCGAAATATCAGGCTTTCATGGTGGGCTGATTCCCTCATTCCCAATGACAGACGAGCCTTGGGCTATCTCTTCATTTCTGGCGCGGGAGACCAAGACGTTTCGTTTCATGATCGCCTTTCAGCCTGGATTTCTTAATCCAGTTGTCGCTGCACGTATGACAGCTAGCCTGCAACGCGCAACTGGCGGCCGGGCGCTCTATAACGTCATCACAGGTGGCGGTGGACCTTCTCAGCTCTGGTGGGGTGATGTAGCTCCGCATGATGATCGCTATGCCCGCACAACCGAGTTTCTCGATGTGTTACGCGGGCTGTGGAAAGGCGGTTCATTCTCGCACCATGGTAAGTTCTATCACATTGAAGACGGCGGCCTGCCAGAAGCTTTGCTCGGACAGGAATTCCCCGAGATTTACTTCTCAGGTTCATCTGATGCTGCATTAGCTTCTGCCTCTAAACATGCTGAGTATTATCTTTCATGGCTTGAACCTTTTGACCAGCTGCGCGATAAATTCAACCGCGTAAAAGAGCGTACCGATGCCCTTGGTCGCAAGATCAAATGCGCTGTTCGCGTAGATATTATTGCCCGTGCCACCGAAGAAGAAGCCTGGCGCGAAGTACGTCGTGGTTTTGAAAGCCTGGATGGTGAAGCAATCGCCCGCTATAAGGCTTTTGTTGGTATGTCTGGTGATTCCGTAGGCGCCAACCGGCAGCGTAGTGGGACGCCTAAAGAGTTCAAGAGCTATGAAGAGTTCATTACACATCGCAACATCTGGTCTGGTTTCAGCCTGCTACGTGGTGGCCAAACACAAGGCATCGTAGGCAGTTACGAGCAAGTGGCTGAACGTCTGGATGACCTAGTTCAACTAGGCGCAGACGCTTTCATCCTCGCCAGCACACCACATCTCGAAGAAGCCTATCGTGTTGGCGAAGAAGTTTTGCCTCTAGTCCGTGGGCATGACGAAAGAGTGGTTGAGTTGAGGGCTGCTGGCTAATCTAAAACAAAAAATTAAGGGGCTGTAGTAGATAAGCTTATCTACTACAGCCCCTAATAAAATATCAAACTCGTCTAGACTATTAATTGAAGCTATCTATTTAATTAAAGCTCAACTGAATCAGCTTTAGCGGCTGGTTTTGTTCTAAGTCCGTCAGTTAAATGCGGTGCCAATGTCTGCAAAATCTGGGCGAACACTTTAGGGTTGCCAGCGACAATGTTGCCACTGTTGATCCACTCTTCGTTGCCTTCAAAGTCACCAACAATGCCACCTGCTTCCTGAATCAGCAAAGCACCTGCGGCGATATCCCATTTTGAAAGACCGATTTCCCAGAAACCATCAAACCAGCCTGCGGCCACGTAAGCCAAGTCTAGTGCAGCAGAGCCTGGGCGACGCACGCCTGAGCTCTTTTTCACCATGTCTTTGAACATGGCAAGGTAGGTATCAAGATGCGCAAAATCACGGAATGGGAAGCCAGTGCCTATCATGGATTCCTGCAACTTGGCGCGGTTGCTCACGCGAATACGTTTATCGTTCAGGTAAGCACCACGGCCACGGGTGGCGGTGAAAAGATCATTGCGGTTTGGGTCGTAAACAACGGCTTGGGTCAGTACGCCCTGCTGCATTAAGGCGATTGAGATTGAGTATTGTGGAAAACCATGTAAGAAATTGGTAGTGCCATCGAGCGGGTCAATAATCCAGACATTTTCAGCATCAGTGCGGTCATGGCCACTTTCTTCACCTAAAAAACCGTGATCTGGGTATGCATCCTGTAATGTCTCGATGATTGCGCGCTCGGC
Organism: Methyloradius sp.; assembly: GCA_035460505.1. GTDB lineage: Bacteria > Pseudomonadota > Gammaproteobacteria > Burkholderiales > Methylophilaceae > Methyloradius. Next base: position 8,904 of record DATHWP010000051.1, read on the forward strand.
GGCTTGATCAACTTCAGTCACAAAATCATTATAGGTTTTACTGCGCACCTTGAGTGCGCCTACATCTTGTGAGGCGCGGGTGATAATACTGCCTGCGCGGCGCGCGGCCTTTACTGCATTGGTCAAAATAGGATGCATAGATGGTTTTCCACGTTGGCTAGCTTGCATTGACTCGGCATTTGACTGCACACACGAATCAGCAAGAAGCGCTTTTAAAGAACTGTTAAAATAGCATTTTAAAGCTTTATGCCAATACAACCAAGCGACACCAAGCAAATAGAAAAGCCAAGATTGAATTCACTGAATAATATTCGCATCGTGCTTTGCCAGACTAGTCATCCAGGCAATATCGGCGCAGCGGCGCGGGCAATGAAAACCATGGG
>DATHWP010000052.1:0-15657 GCA_035460505.1 Methyloradius sp.
CTGCTTGCGGCATTAAGACTGCACTCATGCAGCGATGTCCACTTTTTTACTGCGGCTTTTGCGTTTTAAGTAGACCAATAATAAAGAAATTGCAGCTGGGGTTAAGCCTGAAATACGGCCAGCCTGACCAAGCGTTTCTGGCCGCTGTTTGCTAAGTTTTTGTTGTGCTTCTATCGATAAACCATGTACATCGGCATAATCAAGATCTTCAGGCAATTTCAAATGCTCGTTTTGCTTGCTACGCTCAATCTCCTCGTACTGACGGTCAATATAGCCTTGATATTTAGCAGCAATTTCAACTTGTTGACGCACTTGTTCGTCGGTTTCACCCAGGCCTGTATCAGACAAACTGAGCAGAGCTTCGTAGCTCACTTCTGGTCTGCGCAGCAACTCAAACAATGAGTATTCGTGCTCAATCTCTTTACCAAGCACGCGCAATGCATCGGCTTTTGGCAGGCTCTCTGGACGCACAAAACTACGTTTCAGGCGCTCTTGCTCGCGGATAACAGCCTCTTGCTTACGCGAGAAAGCCTCCCAGCGTACATCATCGACCAAACCAATCTTACGGCCAGCTTCGGTCAAGCGCATATCCGCGTTATCTTCACGCAGCAATAAACGATATTCAGCACGACTGGTAAACATGCGGTATGGCTCTGTGACGCCCGTGGTAATGAGGTCATCTACGAGCACCCCGAGATATGCCTGATCACGGCTTGGGCACCAGCTTGGTGCGTCTTGCGCATAAAGTGCGGCATTAGCACCTGCCAATAAACCCTGCGCAGCCGCCTCTTCATAACCTGTTGTACCATTAATCTGACCAGCGAAGAAAAGCCCTTGAACTGCCTTGGTTTCCAGCGAAGACTTTAAGCCGCGAGGGTCATAATAATCATATTCAATCGCATAGCCTGGTCGCAAGATATGCGCATTCTCCAGGCCTTGAATGGAGCGCACTAACTGGTATTGAATATCAAACGGCAAACTGGTTGAAATACCATTGGGATAGACTTCATTAGTGGTCAAACCTTCTGGCTCAAGAAATATCTGGTGCGATTCTTTATCCGCAAAGCGATGAATTTTGTCTTCAACGGATGGACAGTAACGAGGACCTACGCCTTCAATCACGCCAGTATACATAGGCGAGCGATCTAAACCACTACGAATGATTTCATGCGTACGTTCGTTGGTATGTGTAATCCAGCATGGCACTTGTCGTGGATGTTGCGCTACGTTGCCTAGGAATGAAAACACAGGGGCAGGGTTGTCGCCTGGCTGTTCCTGCATTACCGCATAGTTGATAGTGCGGCCATCAATGCGTGGCGGCGTACCCGTTTTCAAGCGGCCAGCTGGCAGGCCTATCTCACGCAATCTTGCTGCCAGCGATACTGCCGGTGGATCACCTGCTCGGCCTGCCTGGTAATTTGAGAGGCCAACGTGAATAAGGCCAGCCAAAAAAGTACCTGCTGTGAGCACCACGGCTTTTGACTCGAAACGCAAACCTAATTGCGTTACTACACCTGCGGCACGCTCGCCATCTAGAATAATATCGTCAACGGCTTGTTGAAATAACCATAGATTAGGCTGGTTTTCCAAGCGGTGGCGGATAGCCGCCTTGTAAAGAATACGATCTGCTTGTGCTCGAGTGGCGCGAACAGCAGGGCCTTTGCTTGAATTCAATATGCGGAACTGTATGCCACCCTCATCCGTGGCAGCGGCCATGGCGCCACCAAGCGCATCAATCTCTTTAACCAGATGACCTTTGCCGATGCCGCCTATCGAAGGATTACATGACATTTGACCCAGCGTTTCGATGTTATGTGTGAGCAGCAAAGTCTTTTGGCCCATGCGTGCAGAGGCCAGCGCAGCTTCCGTGCCTGCGTGACCACCGCCAACCACAATAACATCAAATTTTTCAGGGAATTGCATGCGTTTATCGATTCGATAACTAGGACGTATATTTTACTTCATACTGCTCTTTTCGTCATTTAAAACCCAGCTTTTATTAAATGCGAATCGCTCGCAACGCCAATAGAATTAACAATCTAGTCATCTTTTGTTAATAAAATTGGCATACAATTAGCTTGTAGTAGATTCAGCTACACATCATTACTACCAACAATCTTAGGAATTCATCATGAAAAAGATTTCTATCGCACTAATTGCCTTACTTTCAGCCTCTGTAATGAGCGCACATGCCGATGTAGAAAGCGCGCACAAACTCGCGAATAAATATCTAGGCATTGCTAAAGCCATCAATCCAGAATACAAAGATTTTTCAGCAGAAGACGGTAAAGCGTTTTTCAACCGTGAAATCACTGTCAAAGGTAAACAAGTCGCTTGTGCTTCTTGCCACACCGCAAACCCAGCCGACCCTGGTAAGCACATTGTGACAGGCAAGCCTATTCGCCCATTGTCACCAGTGGTCAATGCAAAGCGCTTTGCTGACCTTGATAAAGTCGAGAAGAACTTCACCAGCCATTGCAATGACATTATTGGCCGTGATTGCACCGCTCAAGAAAAAGCTAACTTCATTGCTTACCTCTTGACTGCAGATAAGCCTTAAATCCGCTTATTAGTTTCAAATGCAATATGTATGGGATTTATTTGTTAGGGTATTTCACTGGTCGTTAGTTGTCGCCTTTGCCATTGCGTTTATCACGCACAAATCAGAGTGGCATCTGATCATGCATGTGAATGCAGGCTTTATGGCTGGCTATCTGATCATCGCTCGCATAGTCTGGGGGTTTCTGAAAACAGGCTATGCGAGCTTTAATGCCTTTCCATTAAATCCCATCCAGGCCATTAAGTACGTTTGGGAAATACTCAAAGGCCACCCAAAACAATTCATCGGCCACAATCCTGCTGGCTCAATAATTATTTATCTCATGCTCATTGTTGGCTTACTTACAGTGGCCACTGGCATTCTCAAATTCAATGATGGCTGGCTCGTAGATGCTCCAGACCTTCTACAAACGTTGCATCAGTTTTTTGCCTGGTTCTGGCTATTTCTTGTTAGTATTCATGTGGTTGGCGTTATCACAGAAAGTATTGTGCACAAAGATAACCTGATCATGGCCATGATTACAGGCGTGAAACGTACCCACGATAGCAATAGCTATGTTGTAGATAAGAATGTTTCACGTGAAACACTACATACCTCTGCCATGCTATCTACTGGCTTAAAGCGCATGATGCACTCACTCACGAACCTGGGGAAACTTAGCAATAAACTGTATTTGATGCAAGAAGAAGAAAACACCGCTGCTAAATTCTGCTTAAAACCAGCAGATAATGGTGGTGTTTTTTTTAGTCTGTATGCAGGTGATGAAACGCTATTATTAGAGAGTTACGTGTTCAGCTCTAAGCAACATCTGCTGGAAAAGATTGATTTACTTAAGAAAATTGGGCATGAAGACAAGTATTACAAACTACTCACATCCAATATGAAGCGCATGTACTTTATTGTAAAAACCGAAGACTGCCTCATTGCTGCCAGTCCTTTGTATGACAGCGACTCTGAGCGTATGCAGGCACTAGAAATTCTCAAGAAGAAACTAGTCACTGCAGAGATACAAGATCTAATTGAATAAAATGATTATTTGCCTATACAAAAACGGCTAAAAATCTCACCCAATAAATCATCTGGAGTAAATTCTCCAGTGATAGTGCTCAGCGACTCCTGTGCCAAACGTAACTCTTCTGCCAATAACTCTGGCTGACTTAGCTGATCTCTCGCAATATCCAAGTGCCGCTTCACTTCTGCCAAAGCGTTCAGATGCCTGCTCCGCGCCATGAATACACCCTCACCTGTAGATTGCCAGCCTGCACGTGCTAGCAATTCTTCTCTGAGCAACGCTAAGCCCTCACCAGTTTTAGCAGAGAGGTAAATATGAGTATCACCATGCCTGACTTCAATTCTCGCGCTGTTTAATTCCGCATCGTCAGAATTCTCAGTCTCAAAACTCAAATCAATTTTATTATGTACCCAGATTTTGCTCAATTCTTGCGGTAATCGCGCTATAACGAGTTTTTCGTGTTCGCCAATACCGTTAGCTGCATCTACCAATAATAATGCGATATTGGCCTTTTCTAGAGCTTGCCAAGTTCGCGCAATACCAAATTTTTCTACTTCGTCTTCTGTTTCGCGCAAGCCTGCAGTATCAATAATGTGCAAAGGCACACCTTTAATTTGTATCAGGCTTTTTACCGTATCGCGTGTAGTTCCAGCGATTGGCGTGACTATCGCAATTTCTTCGCCAGCCAAAGCATTAGTCAAACTAGATTTACCGACATTTGGCTGGCCAACTAAAACCACTTGCATACCTTCGCGCAATAAATTGCCTTGTTGCGCTTGATGAGAAATCGCAAGTAGTTCGGCCGCAATACAGCTCAACTTTTCAGCAACGCCGCCTTGGGTAATAAAATCGATTTCTTCTTCAGGGAAATCAAGACAAGCTTCAACATACATCCGCAAGTTGATGAGCTGATCGAGTAATTGATGAACAAGTTTTGAAAAGTCGCCAGATAAGGAACGCATAGCACTGCGTGCCGCCTCTATTGTTGAGGCATTGATGACGTCAGCTACCGCTTCAGCTTGGGCAAGATCAAGTTTTTCATTGAGATAGGCACGGCGGGTAAATTCGCCTGGTTCGGCCTGACGGGCACCTAGTTCTAGGCAACGAGCCAGCAATAACTGCATCAATGCTGGGCCGCCATGCGCCTGTAGCTCTAGGACATCTTCGCCTGTATAGGAATTAGGGGCTGCATAGTAGATAGCAATGCCACGATCAATCAACTCACCGTTGGCATCTTTAAACCCTAAATAGGCTGCATGGCGTGGGGCAGGGCAGTCTCCAACTATGGCTTTTGCTATCGCTTGGCTGACTGGCCCAGAAACACGAACGATACCAATACCGCCAGAACCCGCCGCCGTAGCAATGGCGGCGATGGTCTCTGGCTGGGATTTACTTGACTGCATTTCCCTTCTTTGCTGCCGTTTCACGCTTGATCACAGTGTTAATGCGCCATTGTTGGGTAATAGATAATAAGTTATTAACCAACCAATACAGCACCAAACCAGCAGGGAAGAAGAAGAAGAACACACTGAATACAATAGGCATGATCATCATCACTTTAGCCTGCACTGGGTCTGTTGGTGCTGGGTTCAAGCGTGTTTGAATGATCATGGTAGCGCCCATCAATAAGGGCAATACATAGTAAGGATCAATGGCTGAAAGATCGTGAATCCACAACATAAACGGCGCATGACGCATCTCTACGCTACCCAGCAACACCCAATAGAGCGAGATAAATACCGGAATTTGCACCAGTATAGGCAAGCAACCACCCATAGGATTGATCTTCTCAGTCTTATACAACTCCATCATGGCTTGCTGCATTTTTTGTCTGTCATCGCCAAATTGTTCTTTCATGCGCTGCAAGCGTGGCGCAAGTTCACGCATCTGCGCCATAGAACGATAGCTCTTCGCTGAGAGCGGATAGAACATGAGCTTGATCAGGACGGTAAGCAGAATAATCGCTACGCCCCAGTTATGCACGACGCTTTCTATGTGTGACAGCACCCAGAATAAAGGAAAAGCAATCACTTTCAGAATGCCGTAGTCCACAGTCAACTCAAGCCCTGGCGCTGTTTTTTCAAGGTCTGTATGAGTTTGTGGGCCAGCATAGAATTTTGCGCTTGCCTGAATACTGGCGCCTGGTGCTACGGTGTCCAACGCGCCTTTGCTGCCAATAGAATAGATATTTTCTGTCAGCTTCTTGGTATAGAACTCGCGTGATTTACTTTCTTCTGGAATCCATGCACTGACGAAATAATGCTGAACGATACCCACCCAACCATCTGGTGTATTTTTTGAAAGATTGGATTTTTCCATATCTTTAAATGGCAGTTTTTTGTACTTATCAGCCTGGGTAAAGTAAGCACCGCCAGTGAATGTAGGCATCATCTTTGAACCTTGGTTAGACTGGCTATCGTGCACGATTTGATAGTAGATCCAAGGCTCTATAGGCGTAGTACCGCCATTATGGATCTGGTAATTGACATCGATAGCATAGTCACCACGATGGAATGTGTAGATTTTATCTACTTGCACACCATTACTACCTGTCCAAGTAAAACGTACGTCTAAGGTATCTTTATCAGCTTCCATCTGATAACTATCTGCAGTCGTCGTGAATAGTGATTTATGTGTAGGTAAATCTGTACCAATCAAACCTGTTTGTGCCACATAAGTCATGGGCGCCGCAGTATCATCCAGCAAGACAAAGTTGTGGTCTGTAGAGTCTGAAGCACGATGTTTTAGGAGTTCAAGATGTCGTAAGTCACCACCTGTGGTATCAATCTCAGCGCTGAATAAATCCGTTTCTACATGAACGCGCTTACCAGGTAGTAAGCGAAAGCCTGAGTCTTGCGCCAAAGCTGCATTTTCTTTATTGGGATCTAAAGCTGCTGTTGGTGTTTGACCACTTGTGACTTGCGGTACGCTTGCATCTTGCGCTTGAGTACTCTCGGTTCCACTATCTGCAGGCAAATGTTGGCGCTGCCAACCATCCCATAACATAAGGATTGAAAAAGACAAAATAACAAATAGAATCAGTCGCTTGGTATCCATAAATCTCTAATCTTGATAGGTGATATGTATTTTATATATCTGGGTTATTGAGGAGAAATTAATTTTAATGCTGTGAATTTAAGATACAGGGTCATGACCGCCAGGATGCCAAGGATGACATTTAGCCAATCTTACAATTGCATAGCGCATTCCATGTAAAGCACCATGTTTCTGTATTGCCTCGATTGCATATTGTGAACAAGTAGGGCTAAAGCGACATTGTTGCCCAAAAAATGGACTCAAGGTTAACTGATAAAGTTTAATAACGCTAATAAGCCCTTTTCTCATCGCTTTATCAAACTTTCAGCCTTTAGGGGCCAACCGAAGACTCGGTTACTTGCTCTTTAATTTGATAGCTTAAACGTCGACTTAGGCTAGCAAATAACTCGTTGATCTCCAGCACAAGAATTTTGTAATCACTCGTGCTGAATCTACGCTGTGCACGTATGACCAGATCAAGGTTTGGTAGTTGGTGCTGATTCAACCTGAAGGATTCTTTTATTACGCGCTTCATATAATTTCTGTCCACTGACAATCGTGCTATTTTCTTGCCTACTATCAACCCTAATCGCGCATGTAATAGCTGATTATATTGATAATGTATGGCTAGATAATGACCAGAAATACGCTTGCGGAAATTAAAAACGGATGAAAAATCATCCGTTTTAATTAGTCTGCGTTGACGCGGAAAAGTAAATTTTAACGCTTGCAACGGCTTGAGTCCTAAATATTTATTGATAATAAATTTTTAGGTTCTATCAATAAACAATCAAAAATTCTATACTGCTAAACGAGCACGGCCCTTGGCGCGACGTGCTGCAATCACTGCACGACCACCACGTGTTTTCATGCGAACTAGAAAACCATGGGTACGAGCACGGCGAACTTTTGATGGTTGGTAAGTACGTTTCATAATAAATCTCCAATAACTGCTTAGCTATATCTTGAGCAAAGACCATGATTTAACATGATTTATGCATGTTTTGTCAACCTTTATTTCAATTGATACATTGAACCACAAGGCTTTTAATAGGCGCATGAGGCTGTGGATAAGTTGGCGTAAACAGGCTAGAATGGTTCTCATTATATTGAGTAAACAAAACCAGATATCAACGGTTTTGTACCCAAGTTTTAATTAAGTCTTAGTACCCGATTTCATTCTAGATTTTGGGCTACACCGTAAATTATTACACATTGAAATTATTGCGCATTGGAGTATCGGGTAACCGATGGAAAATTTTTGGTCTGCATGCCTAGTTCGTTTTGAACAGGAATTATCAACGCAACAATTTAATACCTGGATCAAGCCTTTGCGTTGCGAGGCAGTGAACGGCACTGTGCGTTTGCTTGCGCCAAATAGGTTTGTGCAGCAGTGGGTAAAAGACCGTTTTATGCAACGTATTCAGACATTTGCCGAAGAAATTCTGTTGCGGCCTGTGGATATTGACCTGATTCTAATTGATAAAGTTAAAGAAGAAAAAATCGATAAGATCAAGCCAAAAATATCTGCTGAGCCCAGCAATAATGCGTTAAACGAATCAGATATCGTAGAATCCTTAGTAATAAACTCTTTGGCTAAAACCGAAAAAATCGTTGAACAAGCCAATAAGAAAACCACTAAAAAAACGGCGGCTTCTACTGTTGAATCTAACGGCCTAAACAGTGCATTCAACTTTGATAATTACGTCACAGGCCGTGCAAATCAATTAGCCAGAGCAGCGGCTGTTCAAATTGCCAATAATCCAGGCACTGACTACAACCCTCTATTTATTTATGGGGGAGTAGGGCTAGGTAAGACGCATTTGTTGCAAGCCATAGGTAATCACCTTAAACAGTTAAGGCCAGAAGCAAAAATTCGTTACCTGCATGCGGAGCGTTACGTATCTGATGTAATCAAAGCTTATGAAAATAAAGCTTTTGACGAGTTCAAACGCCAGTATCACTCTTTGGATTTATTGCTTATTGACGATATTCAATTCTTCGCCAAAAAAAGCAGGACGCAAGAAGAGTTTTTTTACGCCTTTAATTCTTTGATTGAAGCAAAAAAGCAGATTGTGATTACCTGCGATACGTACCCAAAAGAAATCGTTAACGTGGATGAACGCCTAAGAACACGTTTTAGTTGGGGTTTAACGGTAGCCGTAGAACCACCAGAGCTTGAAATGCGTGTAGCTATCCTGCTAAAGAAAGCTGAAGAAGCTAAATTTGTATTGCATGAAGATGTAGCTTTCTTCATCGCCAAACAAGTGAGATCGAGCGTTCGAGAACTTGAAGGCGCATTAAACAGGATTGTCGCAATGGCTAAATTTACTGGCCATGCTATTGATGTGCAATTGGCGAAAGATGCTTTAAAAGACTTGATTGCAGTACGTGGTCGACAAATCACCATTGAAAACATACAAAAAACAGTGGCAGACTATTACAAAATTAAAGTCGCTGAGATGTACAGTAAAAAACGTACACGTAATTTTGCCAGGCCGAGGCAGATTGCAATGTCTTTGGCGCGTGAACTAACAAACCATAGCTTTCCCGAGATTGGTGAAGCTTTTGGCAGCAGGCACCATACAACCGTGATGCACGCCTGCGATGAAATTGAATCATTGCGACAAAGTGATAATAATGTTGCCCGCGACATTGCCTTTTTAACGCAGGTAATTAGGGATTAGAAGATTTAATTCAGAATAGTATTAGTAATATTTACCAATGGATAAGCTGTGTATGAAAATGTGGTTTAGTCTGAGTTTTGATATTAGGATAAAATCATCAACATTTCATCCACAACAGTTATTCTAGTTATGCATCGATGTTTTAGCTGTTTAAGTATTTGATTAAATAATGATTAATTTTTAATCCACAGAAATTCCGTACATTATTATTACTATTATTTATATATAAAATAGATTGTAAAAGATGAATATCAAAATAAACCGAGAAACCCTCTTAAAACCACTTTCTTCAGTGACTAGTATTGTAGAAAGACGTCACACGCTTCCAATTCTTTCTAATTTGCTATTAGAAGCTAAAGATAATCAGATTGTATTGACAGCTACAGACTTGGAAATGCAAATTTCTTTATCTGTGAATACTGATATAGGCGGTAGCTTATCAACCACAATTTCTGCAAAAAAATTACTGGATATATGTCGCTCATTACCAGATAACGCAGAAATTAATATGACCACCTCAGAAAGCCGTGTGCAAGTAAAGGCGGGTAAAAGCCGTTTTAACTTACAGACCTTGCCAGCTGCAGATTATCCAGTGATGACAAAGGCGCAAGCAGCTACATCGACTTTAATTAAGATCGGCCAGAGTTCACTTAAGCGTTTATTCAAACAAGTCGAATTCGCGATGGCACAGCAAGATATTCGTTATTACCTGAATGGTCTACTGTTTGAAGTATCAGGCAATCAATTGAATATTGTAGGCACGGATGGCCACAGACTGAGTTTTACATCAACAAAGCTTAATGAGTCTTATGAAAAACAAGAGATCATATTGCCGCGTAAAACAGTCATAGAACTCATCAAATTACTTGATGAGAGTGATGAAGAAGTTTCTATTGAAATCACCAGTGGCCAAGTTAATTTCTCTTTTGGAGATATCAAGTTAATCTCAAAAGTGATTGATGGTAAATTCCCTGACTACACCAGAGTGATCCCAACAGGCCACCAGAACAACTTTACAATAGACCGCACCATTATTTTATTGTCTATGCAACGTGCTTCTATCCTATCAAATGAAAAGTATCGCGGTATTCGTATGGTTCTGGGCACTAACAGCTTGCGCCTAGTAAGTACCAATAGCGAACAAGAAGAAGCCGAAGAAGAATTAGAAGTGAACTACACTGGTGATTCTTTGGATATTGGCTTTAATGTTACTTATATGATTGATGTGTTGAATAATGTAGATAATGAGCAGGTAATATTTTCTTTCGCCGATGCTAATAGCAGTTGCTTGGTTACAGTACCTCAAGATAACAACTATAAATATGTAGTAATGCCAATGCGCATTTAGGACTAAGTTAAAAGCAGGCTAGGTTATTCAACCCCACATAATGTTTCACGTGAAACCAAAGCAATACAAATAGAAAAGACAAAGCATGACTGATTACGATTCATCCAGTATTAAAATCCTTGAAGGTTTAGATGCCGTTCGTAAACGCCCAGGTATGTACATTGGCGATACCTCTGACGGCAGTGGTTTGCACCACATGGTATTTGAAGTATTGGATAACGCGATTGATGAAGCGTTAGCTGGCCATTGTGATGATATCAAGATCATTATTCATCCTGATAACTCGATTAGTGTTTCAGATAATGGTCGCGGCATTCCCACAGATATTAAGAGCGATGATAAACATGAGCCTAAGCGCTCAGCTGCTGAAATTGTGATGACAGAGCTGCATGCAGGCGGTAAGTTTGACCAGAACTCATACAAGGTTTCCGGTGGTCTGCATGGCGTTGGTGTCTCTGTTGTAAATGCATTGTCGGACTGGTTAAAGCTGAAGATTTACCGTGCAGGCAAAGTGCATCAAATGGAGTTCCAACGCGGCGTTCCTGTATCTCCGCTTGTGGTGACTGGTACCAGTGAAAAACGCGGTACTGAAGTCCACTTTTTAGCCTCTATCGAAACTTTTGTTTTGGTGGAATTCCACTTTGAAATCCTGGCAAAGCGCATTCGTGAACTTTCATTCTTGAATAATGGCGTCAAGATTGAGCTGATAGACCAGCGCCCAAATGGCAAAACAGAAAACTTTGCTTACTCAGGTGGCGTAAAAGGCTTTGTTGAATACATGAACCGCACCAAGTCGGTTTTACATCCTAAAACCTTCTACGCGATCGGTGAAAAAGATGGCATGACAGTAGAGGTCGCCATGCAATGGAATGATTCTTACAGTGAAACCGTGCAATGTTTTACCAACAACATTCCGCAACGCGATGGTGGTACTCACCTAACAGGTTTACGCACCGCGATGACACGCACCCTGAATCAGTACATCGAGCAAAGCGAACAAGCCAAGAAAGCTAAAGTTGAAACAACGGGGGATGACATGCGTGAGGGTATTACTTGCGTATTATCAGTCAAAGTACCCGATCCCAAGTTTTCATCACAAACCAAAGACAAGCTTGTTTCTTCAGAAGTGCAGCCTGTAGTATCTGAAGTGGTCTCAGCCAAACTGGCTGAGTTCCTACAAGAAAACCCGATTGATGCCAAGATTATTTGCGGCAAGATTGTGGATGCAGCCCGCGCACGCGAAGCCGCCCGTAAAGCGCGCGAAATCACGCGTCGTAAAGGTGTGATGGATACCATGGGCCTGCCGGGCAAGCTTGCTGATTGCCAAGAGAAAGATCCAGCTCTTTGTGAACTATATCTAGTCGAGGGTGATTCTGCGGGTGGCTCAGCTAAACAAGGGCGTGATCGTAAGAACCAGGCTATTCTGCCGCTCAAAGGTAAAATTCTGAATGTAGAAAAAGCGCGTTTTGATAAATTATTATCTTCACAAGAAATTACCACCCTGATTACAGCGCTTGGTACAGGCATTGGTAAAGACGACTTTAGTGTAGAAAAACTGCGTTATCACCGCATTATCATCATGACTGATGCTGACGTCGATGGCGCCCACATTCGTACCTTATTGCTGACATTCTTCTATCGCCAGATGACAGAGCTGGTCGAGCGCGGCCATATCTATATTGCGCAACCTCCGCTCTACAAAGTTAAACAAGGGCGGGATGAACGCTATCTTAAAGATGAGCATGAGCTGGATGAATACCTGCTGCAATCCGCATTGAAAGGCGCAGAACTACTGACCAAAGAGGGTGGTGAAACTCTAACAGGTGATCCGCTATCTGCGATTGCTAAACAAATGGTGCTCACAGAAGCAGTGATTCGTCGCTTGGTTTCGCTCTACGATGAAAGCGTGCTGCGTGCATTGCAAGATATCCCAGACATTGCTGAACTAGACTTGAACTCTAAGGAGGGCGCAGAAAAGGCCGCTTCACAATTACGCCCGTTACTTGGGCATACGGGTAGTGAAGTCATTGTGGGCTTCAACCAGGAAACTGAAAGCTACAGGCTGGAAGTTAATAAATACGTACACGGTAACTTGCAGTGCTGCGTGATTGATTCTGATTTTCTTGGCAGCGGCGATTATCGCCAGATCAGCCGTATCTCTATCATGTTGCAAGGCCTGATTGGTCCAGGCGCATTAATTAAGCGTGGTGAAAAAGAGCAATCGGTTAGCACGTTTAAAGCCGCATTGGATTGGCTGCTCGGTGAAGCCAAGCATAATCTGGGTATCCAGCGTTATAAAGGCTTGGGTGAAATGAACCCAGAACAACTTTGGGAAACCACTATGGACCCTAAAGTACGCCGCCTGCTTAAAGTGCAGATTGACGATGCAATCGCCGCAGATGAAATCTTCACGACATTAATGGGCGACCAGGTAGAGCCAAGGCGTGCATTCATCGAAAATAATGCATTGGGCGTGAATAACCTGGATATTTAAGTAGTTCTGTAATGCTTTAAAATAAACCCCGACTAAGTGATACGCTGGTCGGGGTTTTTATTTGTTTGTGTGGCGCAACTCTGAAAGCGGAATAGAGTCGTAGTTTCTCAATCAGTAAACGCCGTATCCGAATAACAAATATGTGGCCGAGGTATGATAAGTTCATGACTCGGCTGGCTAATCAGGTTTAATCCATGTCAAAAAAACTAGAGGCAGCGTTTATCGCCACACGGCAGAAAACGATAGAACTAGCAGCACCGCTATCTGAAGCTGATATGACTATTCAGGCGGCAGAGTTTGTCAGCCCTGGCAAATGGCACTTGGCACATACAAGCTGGTTTTTTGAAGAATTCATGTTGCGGCCGCTCGGCATCAGCTTTGTTCAAAGCGAGTCATACCGATTTTTATTCAATTCTTACTATGAAACGATAGGCAAACGCCAACCACAATACGCACGTGGCTTGATTACACGCCCAGCACTGGCTGAAGTTTTTGAATATCGTGAGGCCGTTAATCAAGCTGTTCTGAAATTGATAGAAGCAGGCTTGGATAATGACCAGCTACAAACCCTGGAAATCGGCATCAACCACGAGCAGCAGCACCAGGAACTATTCTTGACCGATATTTTGTATAACCTGGCACAAAACCCTTTGTATCCTGCCTATTTGCCAGCCCCACAAGGCGTAATAAATAAAAAGATAGCCCAGAGTGAGTCTGCGGTAATAACGTTCGCTGGCGGCCTCTGTAGTATCGGGCACGGGGCGTCTGGTTTTAGTTTTGATAACGAGTTGCCGAGTCATCAGGTATTTTTGCAGCCTTACGGTTTAAGCCGCGATTTAGTCACCAATGCCGAGTGGATAGCATTTATTGAAGATGGTGGCTACCAAACACCATTACTTTGGCTGGCCGATGGTTGGAAAAAGCTTAAAGAAGAAGATTGGCAGATGCCTATGTATTGGCAAAAACAGGACGAATATCTTACATATGGCCTGCATGGTCTGCGAACGCTGGATTTACAAGCTCCTGTAAGCCATATCAGTTTCTTTGAGGCCGATGCTTTTGCGCGTTGGGCAGGTAAACGCCTACCAACAGAGGCAGAGTGGGAGGTTGCGGCGCGCACTACAGATTCAGAATCTGGATTACAAGATATTTATCAGTCAGTATGGCAGTGGACAGCTAGCCCTTATATGGCTTATCCAGGATTTAAAGCTGCGATTGGTGCAGTTGGGGAGTACAACGGCAAGTTTATGAATGGGCAATATGTATTGCGCGGCTCTTCATTTGCCACGCCTGCAGGCCATGCCCGAGTGAGCTATCGCAATTTTTTCTATCCGCATCAACGTTGGCAATTTAATGGTTTGCGTTTGGCTGAAGCAGCCTGATTATTATGAATAAAATGACTGAAATACTGCAGATTACCAACCAAGCGTTCCTACAGGATGCGCTGGAAGGGCTTTCGCAAAGTCAGAAGACACTGCCTTGTAAATGGTTCTACGATGAAACAGGCTCACAACTGTTTGAGGACATCACGCAAACGGCTGAATATTACCCAACCCGTGTAGAAACACGCTTGCTGCAGCAAGCAGCGCTGGATATTTCAGCCTTGATACCGCAACTTTCTGTATTAATCGAGCCAGGCAGTGGCGCTAGTGTAAAAACGCGGACATTGCTGCAAACGCAAAAGCAGTTGGGCTATTACATCCCGATTGATATATCCGCTGAGTTTTTACATACCGTGGCCACACAGTTACACGATGATTTCCCGCAAATTATAACGACACCCGTCGTTGGCGATTTCAGCGCAAAGATGCCAGCGATTGATTGGCAAAGCACAGATAAAACGGGCGACCGTATGGTGTTTTTCCCGGGCTCTACGATTGGTAATTTTTCGCCAGAAGAAGCCAGTAAGTTACTGGCGGATTTTCATGGGTTAACAGGCCATGACGTCAACAGCGGAGAAAAATGGCTACTGATAGGGGTTGATAGCACGCAAAACCAACAGCAGTTAGTAAACGCTTACAACGATGCTAAAGGTTTAACAGCGGCCTTTAACAAGAACCTTTTGGTGCGCGCCAACCATGAATTACAGGCTGATTTTGCACTTGATCAGTTTAAACACGAAGCAAGATTTAATGTGCTCGAAAGCCGCATTGAGATGCATCTGGTGAGCGCAAGCAAACAAAACGTTGAAATAGCTGGGAACACTTTTACCTTTAAGCAGGGTGAAAGTATTTTGACTGAAAACTGTTATAAGTACGCTCAACAACGTTTTCTGAATATGGCAGAGCAAGCAGGTTGGCAAAAGGTGCAGACTTGGCAGGATGAACAGGAGTCAGCTTTTTGCCTCTTCCTTTTTAAGTTATCAACCTAAGTTTATTTAGTCACTTCAACGCCTTTCCAGAACGCCACGTAGCCAGTAATGTTCTTGGCTGCTTCTTTGGGCTCTGGATAATACCAGGCCGCATTGGCATTGGTTTTGCCATCCACGACCACATCAAAATAATGTGCTACGCCTTTCCA
>DATHWP010000053.1:0-5424 GCA_035460505.1 Methyloradius sp.
TTACGTAATTGTGTATGGCGCTTAAAGGTTGCCACCTTATCTTCAAGCACCACCCAACTGGCCATGGCACCCTCTGGCAAATCAAAGGTGATCGGAGTCTTAGCCAAGTCAGAATATTTTGTATTGCTGCGCTTCAATCTGGCGTCTAACAAATCACTAAATGGCAGGCTCTGTGGGCGGCTAGCTGGCAAGACCAGCACTATATGTTTAAACTCAGAAAGCGATTTTTCATCTGCTGGCAAAGCAGATTGTTTCAGTTGTAACGACATAACATCCCTTTAGCGATCATTAAGTAACTCAAAAGTGCGACAAAAGCGCATCAAGAACATTCAGTAAACTTGACCAAAATAGGCAAAAAAGCCAAACTACAACCTTTGCCAGCTACCAAAAGTGCGCGGCGCAAAGAGATTGACTAATCAACCAGACTGAACACAAAGTTTTAGCAAGCAGATTTGAGGTTGATTATACCCATAGCCCCGAATCTTAAATATCCTGTCTAGGATTTCCTAGCAAATAGACGACAGCTTCCCGGAGACTCACACATGGCATTAACCCCCGATATTGATCCTCAAGAAACCCACGAATGGCTTGATGCTATCGCCGCGGTACTTGAGAACGAGGGACCTGAACGCGCGCATTTCTTACTTGAAACCCTGATTGATAAGGCAAGACGCTCTGGCGCCTACCTGCCTTATAACGCAACGACTGCCTACGTAAACAGCATTCCAACCAATCTGCAGGCACCATTAGCTGGTAACCCTGAGATGGAACGCCGCATCCGTGCATTGGTTCGCTGGAACGCGATCATGACGGTATTGCGCGCCAATGAGAAATCGCCTGGTGTGGGCGGCCACATTGCCAGCTTTCAATCAGCAGCTACTTTATATGACGTGGGCTTTAACCACTTTTTCCGCGCTGCCAATGAAAGTTTTGGTGGCGACTGTGTATATTTCCAGGGGCATTCTTCCCCTGGTGTTTACGCGCGCGCTTTCCTCGAAGGCCGTATTAGCGAAGAACAGCTCGATAATTTCCGCCAGGAAACTGGCGGCAAGGGCATCTCCAGTTATCCGCATCCATGGTTGATGCCAGATTTCTGGCAGTTCCCAACCGTATCCATGGGTCTAGGCCCTTTGGCGGGCATTTACCAGGCACGCTTCCTCAAGTACATCCATGATCGTGGCATTGCCGATACTTCAGACCGTAAAGTCTGGGTATTCTGCGGTGATGGCGAGATGGATGAGCCTGAATCACAAGGCGCAATCTCACTGGCTTCACGCGAAAAACTGGATAACCTGATTTTCGTCATCAACTGTAACCTACAACGTCTGGATGGCCCAGTACGTGGCAATGGCAAGATCATCCAAGAACTAGAATCCAATTTCCGCGGTTCTGGCTGGAACGTGCTGAAAGTCATCTGGGGCTCTTATTGGGATCCATTATTGGCCATGGACAAAGATGGCCTGCTCAAGAAACGCATGGAAGAAGCCGTGGACGGCGAATACCAGAATTTCAAGGCCAAGGGTGGCGCTTATACCCGTGAACACTTCTTCGGCAAGTATCCTGAATTGAAGGAAATGGTTGCAGCAATGAGCGATCAAGATATTTGGCGCCTGAACCGTGGCGGCCATGACCCACACAAAGTCTATGCAGCGTATGCCGCAGCGACCAAGCATAAAGGCCAACCTACCGTTATCCTTGCCAAGACCGTCAAGGGTTATGGCATGGGTGATGCAGGCGAAGGCCAGAATATTACCCATCAGCAGAAGAGCATGGATATCGACTCACTGAAGAAATTCCGTGACCGTTTTGATCTGCCGCTCACTGATGAACAAGTGGAAAGCCTCTCATACTACAAACCCGCCGCCGACTCTCCAGAGCTGCAATACCTGGCTGAGCGCAGCACTGCGATGGGCGGTCACGTGCCTAAACGTCGCCGTAAAGGTAACGAACTGACCGTGCCTGAGTTATCCGCATTCGAGAACATGCTGGGTGCAACTGGTGACCGTGAAATCTCGACCACCATGGCCTTCGTGCGTATTCTGTCAACCTTGGTACGTGACAAGCAAATCGGCAAATATGTCGTGCCTATCGTCCCTGATGAAGCCCGCACTTTCGGTATGGAAGGCATGTTCCGCCAGCTCGGAATCTACTCTTCAGTAGGCCAATTGTATGAGCCTATGGATTCTGACCAGGTAATGTTCTATAAGGAATCGAAAGACGGCCAGATCCTGGAAGAAGGCATCAATGAAGCTGGTTCATTTGCCAGCTGGCTGGCTGCTGCTACGTCTTACAGCGTAACCGGCGTGCAGATGATCCCGTTCTATATCTACTACTCAATGTTCGGCTTCCAGCGCATTGGTGACTTTGCCTGGGCAGCGGGTGACTCACGTGCTCGTGGCTTCTTGTTGGGTGCTACCGCTGGTCGTACCACGCTAAATGGCGAAGGCCTGCAACACGAAGATGGCCATAGTCATCTGATGTCAGCCACTATTCCAAATTGCGTTTCTTATGACCCGACATTTGCCTACGAATTGGCCGTGATTATTCAGGAAGGCCTGCGCCGCATGGTGCAGAATCAGGAAGATGTGTACTACTACATCACCCTGATGAATGAAAACTACAGCCACCCAGAAATGCCTAAAGACAGTGCTGAAGGCATACTCAAGGGCATGTACTCTTTCAGCAAATCAAAAGCCAAAGGCCCCAAGGTACAGTTAATGGGTAGCGGCGTGATCCTGCGCGAAGTGATTGCTGCTGGCGCATTGCTGGAAAAAGACTGGGGCGTATCAGCCGATGTCTGGAGCGCTACCAGCTTTACCGAGCTTCGCCGCGAAGGCATGGATGTTGAGCGCTGGAACTTGCTCAACCCTGAGAAAAAGCAGAAAGAAACCTATGTTGGCAAGCTGCTGAACAAAGCCGAAGGCCCAGTGATTGCTTCTACTGACTATATGCGTTCATTTGCCGACCAGATTCGCAATTTCATCCCTAACCGCTTTGTTGCGCTGGGTACTGACGGCTATGGCCGCTCTGACTCACGTGAAGCCTTACGTAGTTTCTTTGAGATCGATCGCTACTACATCGTATTAGCCGCATTGAAGGCACTTGCCGATGACGGCAAACTGCCAGCGAGCAAAACGACTGAAGCTATCAAGAAATATAATATTGATATTAACCGTGCTAACCCAACCACTATTTAGTGCCCAGCCACACTAGTGGCTTGGTTTAACTTTTAGTTGAATACTGGAAACGATAAAAACATGGCAATTAAAGAAGTTCTCGTCCCCGATATTGGCAATTTTGATAGCGTTGATGTCATTGAAGTGCTGGTGAAAGCTGGCGATGTCATTGCTAAAGATGACTCGCTGCTGACACTGGAGTCTGATAAGGCATCGATGGATATCCCTGCGCCATTTGGCGGTACGGTGAAGGAAGTCAAAATCAAGGTGGGCGATAAGATCAAGCAAGGCGTGTTGATTCTGTTGTTGGATGCCGCAGAAGGTGCAGCAACCGCAGAAAAACCTGCGGCACAGCCCTCAACCACACCTGTGGTCTCTGCGGTTAAAGTTGATGACAAACCAGTTGCCATTCCAGAGCCTAGCCTTAAGGTCGCTGAAGTACCTCAAGTCATACAGCCAAAAGCAACACCAAATCCAGTCGCTGCAAGCGCAGTCGGCGCTTCAGGCAAGCTCGCGCATGCCAGCCCTTCAGTGCGCAAGTTTGCACGTGAACTGGGCGTGAATTTGGCGCTAGTCAGTGGTAGCGGCAGCAAGAACAGGATTTTGCAATCTGACGTACAAGCCTTTGTTAAAGGCGAGTTGGCCAAGCCGCGTTCCGAAAGTAGTGGTTCAGGCCTGACTACCTTGCCAATGCCAGTGATTGATTACAGTCAGTTTGGTGGCACCGAGATCAAACCATTGTCGCGTATCAAGAAGCTCTCTGGTGCTAACCTGCACCGCAACTGGGTCACTGCACCGCATGTCACCCAATTTGATGAGGCCGACATTACCGACCTGGAAGATTTCCGTAAATCCATGGTGGCCGATGCTGAAAAACGTGGCGTTAAACTGACACTACTCGCTTTCCTCATGAAAGCCGTAGTGAATGCATTGCGCACCTACCCTAACTACAATGCCTCGCTTTCACCAGAAGGCGATAGCCTGATCCTGAAGCAGTATTACAACATAGGCTTTGCCTGCGATACGCCAGATGGCTTGGTAGTGCCTGTGGTACGTGACGTGAACACCAAGGACGTGATGGACATTGCCCGCGATTTGGCTGACCTCTCTGCCAAGGCACGCGAACGCAAACTTAAAGTGGAAGAAATGCAAGGCGGATGCTTCACCATCTCCAGCCTCGGTGGTATCGGTGGCACCATGTTTACGCCGATTATCAATTGCCCAGAAGTGGCGATTCTAGGTGTGTCACGCTCCAGCTTCCAGCCAGTTTATGATGCAAAAACCAAGAGCTTTGAGCCACGTCTGATCTTGCCGCTATCGCTCTCTTATGACCATCGCGTGATCGACGGTGCAGATGGTGCGCGCTTTACCAGCCACTTGCGCATGATGTTATCCGATGTTCGCCGTTTGCTGCTCTAACATATTAATAACTCAAGCCATTACAGATAAATGCAGATAAAGCCTGAAACAGGCTTGTTTGTTAAGGATAGAACATGAGTAGTTTAGTTGAAGTATTAGTGCCAGACATCGGCAATTTCGATAGTGTCGATGTGATTGAAGTGCTGGTAAAAGCTGGTGATGTAATCGCAAAAGAAGATTCACTGATCACCGTTGAGTCTGACAAAGCTTCGATGGATATTCCGTCTTCCCAGTCTGGCACTGTGAAAGAAGTGAAAATCAAAGTTGGCGATAAAGTCGCTAAAGGTTCATTGATTCTACTGGTTGAAGCAGAAGCCGCTGCAACAGCTACCCCGCCAAAAACAGAAGCCCCTGCTCCTCAAGCTGCAGCAGTTGCCGCACCTACGCAAGCAATCGCGCCAACACCAGCCGTGGCAACTGGCAGCAGCGATATCAATACCCAAGTCGTTGTCTTAGGCTCAGGCCCTGGTGGCTACACTGCTGCGTTCCGCGCCGCAGACTTAGGTCTGCAAGTGGTTCTGATTGAGCGTTACGCCACGCTAGGTGGTGTTTGCTTGAACGTAGGCTGCATTCCATCCAAAGCACTATTGCACACAGCTAAAGTGATCACAGAAGCCGAAGAAACTGCACTCCACGGCGTGAGCTTCAGTGCGCCTAAGATTGATCTGGATCAATTACGCAATTGGAAAGCCAATGATGTGGTTGCCAAACTCACTGGCGGCTTGTCTGCCATGGCTAAACAGCGCGGCGTGACCGTGGTCACTGGCCTGGGTAAATTTACCAGCCCGAACCAGATTGCCGTGACTGGTGCAGATGGCAAAGTGACCAC
>DATHWP010000054.1:0-9531 GCA_035460505.1 Methyloradius sp.
GAGAATGCTGCCAAACTGGCCAGAGATGAGCTGGCAAAACAACCTAGCCTACAAACACTAGACCAACTCCTAGAAGCCCGCGCACAAACTGACAATAGTGACCAGCAAGATACGCTATTAATGCAGCAAACTGTCCGCCGAGCAATCGGCAAGCGCAATGCCTATTGCTGCGACCAGTGCGGCTTCCGCGCCAAAAACTATCATTGGCAATGCCCTGCATGTAACGCATGGGAATCACTGCCACCAGAACCAAGTGAAGCAGCAATATGAGTCAACAGAACGCCAAAATTCAAGCGCCTAAAATTATCGTTGCTTTAGATTATGCAGATGCATCCAGCGCACTAGCATTAGTTAATCAATTAAACCCAGCGTTATGTGGCTTGAAAGTAGGTAAAGAACTATTTACGGCGGCAGGGCCTCATCTGGTTGAAACGCTAGTCAATAAAGGCTTTAACGTATTTCTTGACCTCAAATTCCACGACATCCCGAACACGGTTGCCAAAGCCTGCGAAGCCGCTAGCCGACTAGGGGTGTGGATGCTGAATGTGCATGCTTCTGGTGGACTAGCCATGATGCAAGCAGCAAAAGAAGGTGTAGCAAAGAGTGGGCGACAACCATTGCTAATCGCCGTCACTGTATTAACCAGCATGGATCAAGCCTCGCTCAACCAAATCGGTGTTGCCGGCAATCTGCAAGATCAAGTCTTAAAGCTTGCTCAACTCACGCAACAGGCTGGATTAGATGGTGTAGTTTGTTCAGCACAAGAAGCCCCTGTTTTACGCCAATATCTAGGCACTGATTTTTACCTGATTACCCCAGGTATCAGGCCAGCGGATGCAAAATCAGATGATCAGACTCGTATAGTGACACCAGCTAAAGCATTGCAACTAGGCGCAAGCTATCTCGTCATAGGTAGGCCAATCACTCAAGCTAAAGACCCATTAAGTGCACTGCAATCTATCGGGACAGAAATTGCACAATCCACGTAGATGAACCAAGCATTTGCTGCACACACCATTCCTGCCTGCTAGTGCAGATTTCAGTAGTAACTCCGATAGCCTGTTAAAATAGAATCTATGCCCCTTATTACATTAGACCAAGCTAGTCTTGCTTACGGACACCATCCCCTACTTGACCATGCCAGTTTCCAGCTTGATAACGGTGAACGTGTCGGCCTGATTGGTCGCAATGGCGCTGGCAAATCCAGCCTGCTCAAAGTGATCGCTGGCGAGAGCAAGCTGGATGACGGCACTGTATGGCGCGCGCCATCTGCGCGTGTTGTCTATGTGCCACAGGAGCCTGTGCTGGTTGAAACCCATACCGTATTTGAGGCCGTGGCCGAAGGTCTGGGAGAATTGCAGCAGACACTGGTGGATTACCACAGCGTATCGCACCAGATGGGCGAACCAGATGCTGACATCGAGGCATTGCTCGAACGCATGCAAGTTTTGCAGCATGAGTTAGACAGCAAAAATGGCTGGCAATCCCAAGCACGTGTTGATGCTGTATTGACCCGTCTCAAGCTGGATGCTGATAGCCCTGTAGCCAGCCTATCTGGTGGCTGGCGCAAACGTGTGGCTCTGGGTCGCGCGCTGGTGGCCGAGCCTGAAGTGCTGCTACTGGACGAACCGACCAACCACTTGGATCTGGAAGCTATTGAATGGCTGGAAGACCTGTTGCTGGGCTTCAACGGCAGTGTGCTATTTATTACCCATGATCGACGTTTTCTTGATCGACTGGCTACCCGAATCACCGAGTTGGATCGTGGCAACCTGACCGATTTCGTTGGCACCTATTCAAGCTACCTGGTGAAAAAAGAAGAGTTACTGGCAGTTGAAGCCACCCATGCTGCAAAGTTCGATAAAGTGCTGGCACAAGAAGAAGCCTGGATACGCCAAGGTATCAAGGCCCGCCGCACCCGCAACGAAGGTCGCGTGCGCCAATTGGAAAGACTACGTCTCGAACGTGCCGCTAGGCGTGAACGCCAAGGCAATGTGAAACTGACATTAGATAGCGGTGAACGCTCAGGCAAGCTGGTTGCTGAACTAGAAGATGTGCAAAAAGCTTATGGCGGCAGGACTCTGGTCAATGGTTTTAGCACACGTATTCTGCGTGGTGACCGAATCGGCCTACTTGGCCCCAATGGCATTGGCAAATCAACACTGTTAAAAATGATACTGGGCGAACTGGAAGCAGATAGCGGTAGCATCCAGCGCGGCACTAACCTCAATATCGCCTATTTCGACCAAATGCGTGAGCAATTGGATGATGAAGCCACGCTGGCCGACACCATCAGCCCTGGTTCTGAATTCGTGCAAATTGGGAATGAACGTAAGCATGTGATCAGCTATCTGGAAGACTTTCTGTTCCCACCGCAGCGCTCACGCTCACCTGTGAAATCATTATCAGGTGGCGAGCGTAACCGCTTATTACTGGCTCGTTTATTTGCGCGCCCAGCCAATGTACTGGTGCTGGATGAGCCGACCAATGACCTGGATATCGACACGCTGGAATTGCTGGAAAGCCTGCTACAGGAATTTGCTGGCACGTTATTTCTGGTCAGCCATGACCGTGCCTTTCTTGAGAATACAGTGACCCAAGTGATTGCATTTGAAGGGAATGGCGTATTGACCGAGTTTGGCGGCGGCTATGACGATTGGCAACGTTTCACAACACAACGTGCAGCCGAAGAAGCTGCGAGCAAAACTAAGCATGAACCAAAAAAAACTGAACCAAGCAAAGCCGTAGATAAACCAACTACGAAATTGAGCTTTAAAGAAGCGCAAGAACTGGAAAAACTGCCAGATCAAATTGAAGCCCTGGAAACAGAACAAGCAACAATTAATGTGGCTCTGGCTGATGCCAATATATATCGCGATGCTCCTGAACAGGTGAAAAAGCACCAATTGCGATTGGACGAAATCAATCAGAAAATCACGAGCTTAATGACACGCTGGGAAGCATTATTAGAGAAAAGTAGCTAGTTTCCGCTACGTTCAAACCCCTTATTATCAGTAAACTGCAGGAGATTATCTTGGAACATTTTTTAGAAAAACTTATCTTTGGTAGTCGCTGGATACTTGCCCCGATGTATCTGGGTCTGGTGGGTGGCTTACTCTTCATGTTAGTCAAATTTGGGCAAGAGTTCTTCCATATTCTGACGCACATCATTGATACACCAGAACGCGATGTTGTGCTGTCCATACTCGCGCTAGTTGATATCACGCTGGTAGCCAATCTGCTCATCATGGTGATATTTAGCGGTTATGAAAACTTTGTTTCCAAGATCGATGTGGCGCAGCATGTGGACAGACCAGACTGGATGGGCAAGGTGGACTACTCCGGCTTAAAAATGAAACTGATTGGTTCGATTGTGGCTATTTCAGCCATTGATCTACTAAAAGCCTTTATGCATCAATCCGACATAGGCACAGCCGCACTCAGTAATACCCAGCTGGCTTGGATGGTAGGCATACACTTTACGCTGATCATTTCCGGGGTACTTTTCGCAGTGATGGATAAAATCGCCGAATCGATCGAAAAGCATTGATCAGCTTGTATTAAAAGCTTATCAAGTGCTACAGCTTAAGCATTGCCATAACACTTAATCTAATGGCAACAAGACTGCCCTGCTATCTGAACTAATAAAGTATTTAGGTAATCCAATTTTACTTAAGGAAATCTCTTTTTCTGCCGTTGAGTAAGTACCAGATATTGGCATTTGAATCACAATATTCATCAACATATCCTGTCATTAGGAATGACCCGTATTGAAGCTTTCTGATTTCGTTCGCTTTTCGACTTATATAGCCGACACTACAAGTTTATATCCCGTAACCATACAACCTGTATTGGTCGGCATATCTATTTTAGTAGCGGTTATTGGTGTGTATATGGCCCTCAAAGTCATACCACGCATCCAGATCGCTGAAACAAAACCCTTTAAAACCTTCTGGATATTGGTGGGCGCGCTCACCATGGGCATTTCAGTCTGGTCCATGCATTTCATTGGGATGCTGGCATTAGAGTTACCGTGCGGGGTTTCATACGAACCTTTAACTACGCTCGCTTCCATGATCCCTGCCGTCCTGGCAAGTGCCGTGGCATTAATATTCATTTCAAAAAAAACCTCTAGCAATCTCAGCATCTTTGGCTCTAGCCTATTACTTGGTGCAGGTATTGGCACCATGCATTATTCGGGCATGGCCGCGATGCGCTTGCCAGGCTATGTGAGCTATGACCCTTATTTATTTTGCTTATCGATTGTAGTGGCAGTATTGCTGGCATTTATCGCACTTGAATGTAGAGATAGGTTAAGCAGATTTTCTAAAAGCCGGGATTTAGTTGCCGCACTCGTCATGGGAGCAGCTATTTCTGGTATGCATTACACGGCAACATCTGCTGCGTATTTCATTAAAAGTGATATTCCACTACCAACAAGACTCGATTATTTCAGCACCTCTTATTTGGCAGTCATCATCATTATGGTGTTGCTATTACTTGCAGCATTGATTGTGACTAGCGTCACGGCCTACCGATACATGAGCATTGCCAAGCGTGAAGAACGCTGGAGACTTGCACTGGAAGCAGTTGACCATGCGGTTTGGGATTGGAATGTCGTCATTGACGAAGTCAGTTATTCGCCCCAACTCGCTGAGAAATATGGCATTCCAAGCAGTACATTAAGAAACCCAATTAACGCAATCAAGCCATTTATTCACCCAGATGACTATCAAAATACCGTGCAGAAAATGCAGGATTATGTCGCAGGCAAAATAGAAACGTATGAAATTGAATACCGCTCAAAAGTAAAAACAGGCGAATATCGCTGGGTACTCTCACGCGGCATGGTCATCGCCCGAAACGAAGATGGTAAGCCAACCCGTATAGTTGGTACACATACTGACATTACCGAAAAACGTGGCAACCAAATGCGTGAAATCGCGCGTAACCACATTCTGGAGCTCTTGGCCAAAGGCGCGCCACTTCAGGACATTTTGCATGTATTGGTCAACAGCGCAGAGGAACAAAATTCGGGCATGATCTGCAGCATCCTATTGATCGACAATACAGGCCTGCATATGCGCACTGCTGCCGCACCTAGCTTGCCTGCATTTTACTCTGAAGCAATCGACGGGCTGGCGATCGGTATAGGGGTTGGTTGTTGTGGAACGGCTTGTTATACCGGCGAACGCGTGATTGCTGAAGATATAAGAACCCACCCTTACTGGAAAGATTACAAAGGAATAGGCATCAAGGCCAATCTTGGGGCTTGCTGGTCTGAACCCATTAAAAGCAGTACAGGCAAAGTACTTGGTAGTTTTGCCATTTATCACCATCAACCAAGCACGCCAACAGATGCTGATATCCAACTCATCGAGCAAAACGCAAACTTGGCAGGCATTGCCATTGAAAAAAGCATGGCTAACGAACAGCTGGAATTGGCCTCACTGGTTTACCAAAACGCAAGTGAAGGCATGTTGGTCACGGATGCAAATCAAAACATTATCGCCGTCAATTCGGCATTTACAGAGATTACAGGCTACCCAGAGATCATAGCACTTGGGCAGAATCCACGCATATTGAGCTCCGGCAAGCACGATGCCGCTTTCTTTTCGCATATCAATACTGCACTACAAGAAAACGGAAGCTGGAAAGGCGAATTGTGGAATCGCCACCAAAATGGCCAGGAGTATTTGATATTAATAAGCATTGATATCATCAATGATAGCCAAGGCAATATCGAACGTTATGTCTCACTCTTCTCAGACATTACCGAAAAGAAGAAATCTGAAGAACTCATCTGGCAACAGGCTAACTTTGATGCCTTAACCCAGTTACCCAATCGTCGTTTATTCCGCGAAAAAATGGAACATGAGATCATCAGAAGCCAACGTGATGGCTTGCCGATGGCGATTCTTTTCATCGACTTGGACAGGTTTAAAGAGGTCAACGATACCCTAGGTCATGACATGGGCGATGTATTGCTGATCGAAGCGTCAAAACGTATCAAGAACGCAGTTCGTGAATCAGATACCGTAGCTAGGCTAGGTGGTGATGAATTTACTATTATCATTCCTGACCTGCATGAACATACCAATGTTGAACGCATCGCGCATAATATCCTGCATAGCCTCTCACAACCGTTCGCGTTGAGTGACGACATGAGTTATGTGTCTGGCAGCATCGGCATTACTTTTTATCCTGATGATGCGACTGAGATTGACGAGTTACTTAAAAACGCTGATCAAGCCATGTATGCCGCCAAAGAGAATGGCCGCAATCGCTTCCATTATTTCACCGCGGACATGCAAAAGTCAGCACAAAGCCGAATCCGCCTTGCTAATGATTTAAGGGTGGCACTCGCGAGAAACGAGCTTCTTTTGCATTACCAACCTATCGTGGAATTGTCTACTGGCAATATATTCAAGGCTGAAGCGTTGCTGCGTTGGCAACACCCCAAGCACGGACTGGTCAGCCCTGCAGAATTTATCCCAATAGCTGAAGATACAGGGCTGATTGTCGCGATTGGCGATTGGGTATTTGAAGAAGCTGCCAAGCAAGCACTGCTTTGGCGGGTATCGCATGACCCTGAATTTCAGATTAGCGTAAATAAATCACCCGTGCAGTTTCGCAATAATGGTGAAGCATCCGTTGACTGGATTGCGCAACTTCTAGATTTGAAATTACCAGGCCATGGCATTGTGATTGAGATCACGGAAGGCTTGTTGCTGGATGCTGCGAGTGATGTCACGACTCGGCTTTTGCAATATCGAGATGCTGGCATACAGGTAGCGATTGATGACTTTGGTACCGGATACTCATCACTTTCATACCTGAAAAAATTTGATATCGATTACCTTAAAATCGACCAATCTTTTGTACGCAACCTCAAATTAAACTCCAATGACATGGCGCTTTGCGAAGCCATTATCGTCATGGCGCATAAGCTGGGCATTAAAGTGATTGCCGAAGGCATAGAAACCGAAGAGCAGCGCCAGCTACTCATACAGGCAGGTTGCGATTTCGGCCAAGGCTATCTATTCTCAAGGCCAGTGATTGCCAGCAGTTTTGATACATTACTGATGAACAACAAGGATGCTTAACCAAGCAGATGCTGAATTTCGATAATCGATTTATGCGTGAACTACCTGGCGATACTGAAACGCAGAATCACTTGCGACAAGTCATCGGCGCGAGTTGGTCGACTGTGGCCCCAACGTCAGTAGCTGCACCTGAATTACTGGCCCACTCACCCGAGATGGCCAAGCTACTTGATTTAGATGATGCTGATATGCAATCGCCAGAGATGCTCAAAGCCCTCTCAGGCAACGGCTTGCTGCCTGGTATGCAGACCTACGCAACTTGTTATGGTGGCCATCAGTTTGGTCACTGGGCCGGGCAACTGGGCGATGGGCGGGCGATTTTCCTGGGCGAAACCGTTAACACTCAAGGACAGCGCTGGGAGCTACAGCTTAAAGGGGCAGGTGTCACGCCCTACTCGCGCCGTGCCGATGGACGTGCAGTATTACGCTCTTCAGTACGTGAGTTTTTGTGCAGCGAAGCCATGCACCACCTTGGGATACCAACCACGCGCGCATTGAGTCTGGTTAAGACAGGAGATCAGGTTATCCGCGATATGTTTTACGATGGCAACCCAAAAGCAGAGCTGGGTGCCATTGTCTGTCGTGTTGCGCCGTCATTCACGCGTTTTGGCCATTTTGAGTTGCCAGCCTCACGCGGCGACCATGCATTACTGCAACAGCTAATTTTATTCACCATTCAGCGCGACTTCCCCGAACTTACGCTCCCCGAACCTTTACTGACTGAGTCGCAAACTATCTCAGAAAAATGCCTACTTACCTGGTTCACTGAGGTTTGCGAACGTACAGCGAAGATGGTCGCAAAATGGATGCAGGTGGGATTCGTACACGGCGTAATGAATACCGACAATATGTCGATTCTTGGCTTGACCATTGACTATGGCCCTTATGGCTGGGTAGATAACTTTGACCCAGGCTGGACGCCCAATACTACCGATGCTGCTGGTCGCCGTTATTGTTTTGGCCGCCAACCTGAAATCGCTCGCTGGAATCTTGAGCGTTTAGCCGATGCGCTTGGCGTTCTGCTCGCAGATAGCAACATATTGGAAAGTGGATTGCGCCGTTACGATGTGGTCTATAACGCTGAATGGACGCGCATATTGGCAGGTAAGTTCGGTTTTAACGCATGGCAAGAGAATGACGGCGCGTTAATCAATGACATCTTTGGCTTGATGTATCAGGCTGAGGTGGATATGACCGACTTCTTCCGTCAGCTTGCGGTGATTGATATAAACAACCCAATACCAGAAACGCTGAAAAATACGTTTTATCGTGAAGATTTATATAGTGAGTTCCGCCCTGCTTTCTCAGCATGGCTTTCAAGTTATGTTGAGCGCTTGCGTCAGGACGACAGGCCAAACGCTGAGCGCATTGCCAGCATGCACCAGTTCAACCCCCGATATGTGCTTCGTAACTATTTGGCACAACAAGCCATCGACCTTGCTGAAAGCGGTGATAACAGCATGATTCATGAACTGCTGGATGTGATGCGCAAGCCTTATGACGAGCAACAAGGACGCGAACACTACAGCGAAAAAAGGCCTGATTGGGCACGGCATAAAGCAGGCTGCTCAAGCCTTTCTTGCAGCTCTTGAGTCTAGATTAAACGCAACCTAAGTATTAGATGCTGCATTAAATCTAGCTTCTTAATTTACTGATGAGTTTGCTAACTAGCATCACACATAGCAAGGCTAATGCTCCCGCTAGCACACCTAGCAATCCATGCAGCACTACAGGAAAAATGGCTGTGACAACCGCAGCCAACCATTGAACGCCCGCCAGCATAGCAATCACTACGTTAACGCCATCCTCAATCCAAACATCTATCGCATGTAAACCATGTGCCAATATACCGCCGCCCACCATAAACATAGCGGCTGTACCAATCACTGATAGTGATTTCATCATGCGTGGGGCAAAACCCAGAATGCCACGCCCGAGTATATGTTGCAGTTTTCCAAAGCGACTCTCGCCTGGTAATTGCAACAGGTAAAGCCCTGCATCATCCAGCTTTACAATGCCTGCAACCAAACCATAGACGCCTACTGTCATGATGATGGCAACAGCCACCATCACCGCCACTTGGTCATACAGTGAAGCCGTGGCAACCGTGCCTAGCGTGATCGTAATAATCTCAGCAGACAGAATAAAGTCTGTGCGCACGGCACCTTTTATTTTTTCTTGTTCAATCGCGGAAACTTCTTCTATCTTGCTGCTTGATTCATGACTTTTATTTGATTCAGCCGATGCTGGATGATGAAAAAAACTATGCGCTAACTTTTCAAATCCTTCATAGCAAAGAAACAACCCACCCAGCATCAACAAGGGCGTGATAGCCCAATTGGCAAACACACTGATGGCCAGTGCGGCTGGCACTAAAATACATTTATTTTTAATCGACCCTTTTGCTACTGCCCAGACTACTGGT
>DATHWP010000055.1:0-5113 GCA_035460505.1 Methyloradius sp.
TGATGACCTTTCATTTCCAGAGCTAGTTGGCGATGGTCATTTTGTGATTACACTCGACCCAAAAAATGGTCAGCAATCATACCAAGGCATAGTGCCGCTTGAGGGTGATAGCATCAGTGAAATTCTCGAGAACTACATGCACCGCTCTGAACAAATCGAAACACGTATCTGGCTCAGCTGTGATCAATCAAACGCAGCGGGTCTTTTGTTGCAAAAACTCCCAGACCAGCCTTTACATGATCAAGATGCCTGGAATCGTGCCTGTATTCTTGCAGAGACATTAACTGATGGTGAGTTACTGACTAGTGATGCTGAAACACTATTGCTGAAGTTATTTCATCAAGAAGATATTCGTATGTTTGATGCCAAAGCAATAGAATTTAAGTGTAGTTGCTCAAGAAACAGCGTATCGAATATGTTGCGCATGCTCGGTGAAGAGGAAATTAACAGCATATTAAGTGAACACGGAAAAATTGAAGTCAACTGCGACTTTTGCAATGCCTACTACGCTTTTGATAAAGTGGATGCCGCATTATTGCTTAAAGCTGACGTAGTGCCAGAATCACCAAAAACACAGCACTAATCACAAATTAACGAAACGAATTAAAGCTTTTAAACCATTTATTTACAGCTACTAATTTATTTCATAGAATTCTTTGGCATTAACGAATAATTCAATCGCAATACAGCAATCATGTTCACTAAACTATAAAACTATTGATGCGCAAAAAATTAATGAGAGCCACATCATGAAAAAAACGATCACCACCCTATTTGCATTACTTACCCTAGCCTCTTCAATGGCGAATGCCGCAGGAAAAGATGATCTCTGGGAAAGCAAAATCTCAATTGAAGGCATGGAAATGATGGGAATGGCGATTCCATCTCAGCAGATTTGTACCAAAGCTGGCAGATCGGTTGACCCAAATGATGCGATGAAAGGCCAAGATAACTGCTCAGTCAGCGATTACAAAAGCTCAGGGTCAAAATCCAGCTGGAAGTTCAAATGCACTGGTAGTGAACCGATGTCT
Organism: Methyloradius sp.; assembly: GCA_035460505.1. Classification (GTDB taxonomy): domain Bacteria; phylum Pseudomonadota; class Gammaproteobacteria; order Burkholderiales; family Methylophilaceae; genus Methyloradius. The sequence continues at coordinate 1,032 of DATHWP010000055.1, forward strand.
GGCAGCGCTGACATGAACGCCACTGCCAATGAATACACCATCAAGATGAAGACGCAGAGCTCTCAAGGCAATATGAACATGACAGCCAATGGCAAGAAGATTGGCACCTGTAATTATGAAACTGATAGTCCAGAAGCAAAAGCCTGTAACCAGATTGGTCAATCAAGTGCTGAGATTAAAAAGCAGCAAGCTCAAGAATGTAAAGCTGCACTCGCCGATAACAAATATGGCAGCTTTCTTAAGCTTGATACTGGCAGCCAGGACGTCATGATTGGCAATAAGAACTGCGGTGGCAAGGTCGAGGCAGGATGCGCTGAGTTGCGCCCACAAATGTGCGACAAAGTATCTAAAGCTATGAAAGATTTTGACTCTGATGCTGGATACGCAACAATTGCATCAAAACCAGAGGCCATAAAATTGGCAGGCGAATGCGGCTTGGCATGGGAAAAGACCTCAAAAGCCTATTGCAGCAAGCAACTGAGTAGCAAAAACTATGCGCGCGTAGCAGACTTTTGTGAATCTGATGCAAAACCACTCTACGCCCAGTATTGCGCAGGCCGCAGCTATACCGCACAGAACGACACGCCATATCGTGCGATCTGCAGCAAATATGGTCATGGATCTTATTCAGATAGCGATAGCGTGAGTAGTAATACATCTAACTCAACAAGCAAATCTGCGACTGGCAACACAGACAGCACCAGCGGGAAAGACAATCCCTCAAAAGCCATCCTTGATGGCGCTAAAAAGCTCAAGGATGCCTTTGGTATTGGCTTCTAAGCGTATTTTAGGCAACGCTAGCTGCTTTGCCTAAAATTATCTTTTTATGGCTGACCTGCATATGCTTCGGCATGCAGGTCAGCCATGCTGGAGTACTCCCACTTAAGATTGAAGCAGCGGCCTATGTGGTTGAATCCAATCAAGTCACGCTTTGGCAAAGCGACGAACACAAAGCATTACCACCCGCCAGCCTAACCAAAATCATGACTGCCCTATTGGTGCTGGAACATTATGCACCAGAGTCCTTAGTCACCATCAGTCGTGAAGCAGCCAATGAAACAGGCACACGACTGCCATTAAAGGCTGGTAGCCAAATAAAGGCAAAAGATTTGCTCGCGGCGACTGTGGTTCAGTCTGCTAACGATAGCTGCCATGCACTCGCTGAGTTGGTGTCCGCCAATCAAGCCAAGTTTGTCACCTTGATGAACCAGCGCGCTAAAGAGTGGCATTTGACCGACACCCATTTCAGCAATGCCTGTGGGCACGATGATCCCCAACATTTCTCTTCGGCACATGATTTAGCTATTCTCGCGAATAAAGCCATTGCCAATCCTGCATTCCTGAAACTTGCATCAACAAGGGAAATGACGATTGCTACTGTCGATGGCAAGCAAAGATTCAAACTGCAAAACAGCAACGCACTTTTGGGTCGCTATGAGGGTGCTACCGGCCTGAAAACAGGTTACACGCCAAAAGCTGGTAAATGCCTGATTGCCTATGCCACAAGAAATGGCGTAAATATCTTACTTGTTCTGCTCAATGCCCCCAACCGCTGGTGGGATGCTTCAGATACCCTAGATTATGCGTTTCAACATGCCACGCATTAAGCATGAAAGCCTGATTGTTGCGATGCTCACTCTGACCATACTGGCAGTGTATTGGCAGGCCTTGAGTGGTGCGTTTCAATTTGATGATTACAATGTGATTGTCGATTACAGCAAAGTGCATAGCTTGTCATCATGGCTGTCAGACAGCCTGCACGGCTTGCGGCCATTGCTAAAACTCACTTATACACTGAACTGGCTCATGCCAGTAGGTAATAGCCGAGAAACTGGCTTTCATCTACTTAATCTCCTGATTCATCTTGGCTGTGCATACCTGATATATCGATTGGTTTTGCGCATGCCATTACCAGGTACTATCAACAAGCAAGCTACGGCAATATTGAGTTCATTATTGTTCGTGCTACACCCCGCCAATACTGAAGCTGTTACCTACATTTCTGGCAGGTCCAGTAGCTTAATGACCTTATTCTTTCTTGCTTCATTATTGGCTTATGTATATGGACTACAAGAGGATAAAAGAAACTGGCAATCAGGCTGGTCTGGCCTATTTTTCTTGCTGTCGCTCCTCGTCAAAGAAACGGCGATACTTTTGCCATTCACTCTGCTGTTGTGGGAACTATGTTTTGGCAAGGTATGGTCGGTAAGAGGTCTGGTTAAAAAACAGTGGGTTCACTGGTGCCTTGTATTGCTGGCAGTTATTGCCTTCTTATTAAGCGGACGGCACTGGCATTTAATGATGGATAGCGCCAGCACACACAACCTGAGTACCAACCTCTATAGCCAAATCAATGCTGTGAGCTATCTGGTCAGTCAATATCTGTGGCCCTTACATCTGAACATAGATCCTGACTTGCCGGTATTGACCACGTATAGTGCAGTATGGAAAGAGATATTTGGGCTAATGTTGGTAACTCTGCTAGCAATCTTTAGCCTCAAAAAAATGCCTTGGCTCAGCTTCGCCATCTTCTGGTTTATTCTGCTGTTGCTGCCCTTGTATATCTTTTTGCCACGCCTTGATATTGCCAACGACAGACAGTTATATCTTGCTGGCTGGCCGCTGCTGGTTGTAATCGCTATGTGGGTTTCAAACATAGGCAAGCAGTTTTACTTGAAGCTAGGCTTAGTTTTGCTGCTGATAGCAAGCCTCGGAACAATCTCGATTCTGCGTAATCAGGATTACCAATCAGAGATTGCACTTTGGCAGAGCGCGATAAAAGAATCCCCGAATAAATCACGTGTCTATAATAATCTGGGCTTTGCCTATGATCAGGCGGGTGAAAAAGAAGCGGCTAAACAAGCTTATGAAAAGGCAATAGCGCTAGACTCTGGCAATTGGTTAGCGAGAAATAACCTGCAAAAGCTTACTGATCTGCCACTTGACGAGCCCGTTCAAACAGGCAAATAGCAGCGGCAGTTGCTGCGTTCAGCGACTCAACCTTACCGGACATGGGGATATGTACCTGCTGGCTGGCAACCTCCAACAAGGCAGGGCTTAAACCAGAACCTTCATTACCAATCAGGAAAGCTGTAGGTTGAGTTAGTGACTGTGCATAGAGTGATGAACCATCCATAGCTGTTGCCAAACTCTGCCCTTCAAATTTACTAACTTCTATGACCAAATCGGCACGCTCAATAACCGGCAGTACAAACTGCGCACCCTGCCCGCCACGCAAGGCTTTAGGCGACCATGCATCGGTACAACCTGTAGATAAATAGACCGCCTCAACATCTGCCGCCGCCGCAGTACGCAAGATGCCGCCAAGGTTGCCAGGGTCTTGAATATCTTCCAGCATCAGTACGAAATCTGGCGCTTCTGGGACATCCAGTTGTGGGATTTTTATCAGAGCCAGTATGCCAGTGGGTGAAGCAACAGGTGTCAGCTCGGCAAACATGAGCGTGGTGAACATCACCGTAGGAATATCAGCCAATTGTTGAATCAGGCCATTCACTTCATTACTAGATTGCCCTTCGGCGATAATCAGCAATTCTGGCATGCCAAACTGGTCGATATAGGCGTTGACCAGATGCACGCCATCCAGCAAGGTCTGATTCTGCTTGCTGCGCTCACGCGAAGATTCAGCCAGCTTTTTCAGTTGCTTGAAAAGTACGTTATCGCGCGATGTAATATGCTTAAATGTCATGTTTTATAGACTTGCTGACGGTTTAGATTCAACTGGCATTTTAACTGAATTAGTCTGGCACCATGTTTCAATAAACAATCAAGAGTGATAAAGCGATGAACGATAAACAACTGGTAGCACAACACGCGGCCAACCTGGTCGAAGACGGCATGGTGGTTGGCTTGGGCACAGGCTCTACCGCCAACTACTTCATTGAAGCGCTGGCGCACCGATACACCAGCGAAGGCCTCAAAGTTACCACAGTCTCCAGTTCTTACATCAGCGCAATCAAGGCGCGCGAAGTTGGGCTGCCTTTGTTAGCGATGGAACAGATCAGCAAGCTGGATATATATGTCGATGGTGCTGATGAAGTCAGCCCAGGCTTGGCATTGCTCAA
>DATHWP010000056.1:0-9970 GCA_035460505.1 Methyloradius sp.
CGCGCATCAGATTGACGGCAAAGTCATGGACATATACATCCGTGACGGCCGTATCGTCGATCGTCCACGTGACGATGAACCGATTCATCAGGAATACGATATACGCGGCAAGGTCGTGATGTCTGGTGCGATTGACATGCATACCCACATTGGCGGCGGCAAGGTCAATATCGCCCGCATGATGCTGCCAGAAGATCACCGTTCTGACCCAGCAGCGCATAGCGAATTCTGTCGTGCTGGTTGCGGCCATGCTGCGCCGTCCACCTTGACCACAGGGTACCGCTACGCCGAGATGGGCTATACCGCAGGCTTTGAACCTGCGCTAATGCCGGTCAATGCCCGCCAGTCGCATCTGGAAATGGGCGACACGCCGATTATCGATAAAGGTGGCTACGCCATGATCGGCAGCGATGACTTCTTCCTGCGTATGCTCACCGCCAAGCAAGACCAGAACGCCATCAACGACTATGTCGCCTGGATACTGCATGCCAGCCAGACCATGGGCATCAAGGTAGTGAACCCAGGTGGTATCAGCGCCTTCAAATTTAACCAGCGCGCGCTGGATCTGGATGAGCAGAATGTGCACTACCAGGTCACTCCGCGTGAAGTGCTGAAAAGCCTATCGCGTGCAGTTCATGAACTCGGCATTCCACACCCACTGCACGTACACGGCAACAATCTGGGCGTGCCTGGTAACGTAGAGACCACACTGAAAACTATGGGCGCGGTGGAAGGTTATCCAGTTCACCTGACACATATCCAGTTCCACAGCTATGGCACAGAAGGCGACCGCAAATTCTCCTCAGGCGCAGCTGCCATTGCCGAAGCCCTGAACAAGCATAAGAACGTATCAGCTGACGTTGGCCAAATTCTGTTTGGCCAAACCGTCACCTGCTCTGGCGACAATATGCGCCAGTACGCAAACGCTGGGCTGGGTAGCCCACGCAAATCCGTGATTATGGATATCGAGTGCGATGCCGGTTGTGGCGTAGTTCCATTCAAGTACAAAGACCAGAACTTTGTGAACGCGCTGCAATGGGCGATCGGCCTGGAAATATTCCTGCTCAGTGATGACCCATGGCGTATTTTCCTCACCACCGACCACCCAAATGGCGCGCCATTTACCAGCTATCCGCACCTGATCAAGCTGCTGATGGATAAATCGTTCCGTAACGAGACCTTTGCCAAGCTCAACCTGGATGCGCAAGGCATGAGCACGCTGGCTTCTATTGACCGCGAATACAGCCTGTACGAAATTGCCATCATGACGCGTGCTGGTGCTGCAAAGCTCGTTGGCCTGCATGATAGGGGTCACTTAGGTGCTGGCGCTGGTGCTGACATCACGGTTTATACCGATAACCCTGACCGCGAAGTCATGTTTGCCAAACCAGATTACGTGTTCAAAGATGGTGAGCTGGTGGTCAGAAATGGTGAAGTCGTCAAAGTCACCTGGGGTCACACGCACACCGTGAAGCCAGAGTTTGATCGCGGCATTGAAAAAGAGATCAAGAAATATTTCGACAAGTACCACACCATGAATATGGAAAACTTCAAAGTGAGCGAAGATGAAATCGCTGAAGGTGGACGCGGCGGCGTGGTAGTCCATGCCTGTGAAGGCCGTCGGGAGAGAACAGAATGATTATCAACGGCGTATCAATCGACGACACCTTTGCCGAAGCCTTCGGCATGCGTGGCACCCGCGTGATTATCACGGCGCAGAACCATAAATGGGCATTTAATGCAGCGAATGCAATGACTGGCTTTGCCACATCTGTGATTGCCTGTGGTGTAGAAGCTGGCATTGAACGCGAGCTAAGTGCTGACGAGACGCCAGATGGTCGCCCAGGCTATAGCATTCTCATGTTCGCCATGGGCAGTGCTGTACTGATGAAGCAACTAGAAACGCGACTTGGGCAATGTGTGCTCACCTGCCCTACTGCAGCGGCATTCTCAGGCATCGATAGTGGCTATCCAGAGATTACTCGAATCAACCTTGGTAAAAACCTGCGCTTTTTTGGCGATGGCTTCCAAATCTCCAAGAAATTCGGTGGCAAGCGTTACTGGCGCGTGCCAGTGATGGATGGCGAGTTCATCACTGAAGAAACCACTGGCATGATACGCAGTGTGGGCGGCGGTAACTTTTTGATCTTGGCTGAATCTCAACCGCAGGCACTGGCTGCCTGTGAAGCGGCGATTGAAGCCATGAAGAAGATTCCGAATGTCATCATGCCATTCCCAGGAGGTGTTGTTCGCTCTGGCTCCAAAGTTGGCTCCAAATACAAGACGCTTATCGCTTCGACCAATGATGCATTTTGCCCAACACTTAAAGGCATTACCAAGACCGAACTATCGCCCGAGATCGAATCCGTAATGGAAATCGTAATCGATGGCCTGAGCGAACTGGATATACGCAAAGCTACTCGCGTTGGTATCGCCGCAGCTTGTGCGCTGGGAGCCGAAAATGGCATCAAGCGTGTATCTGCTGGCAATTATGGTGGCAAACTCGGCCCTTACCATTTCAAGTTACGCGAAATCATGGAAGATGACTCATTAAGCAATCTGGCGGGAGCAACAGCATGAGCGCCTTAACCTTTACCCTGAAAATCCAGCTGCAGCAGCGCATAGACTTGAGCCCGCTAACCCCAGATACCCTGGCAGGCAAGTCATCCACTGAGATTGCGGCCATCTATCTGCTAAGCGGCAAAGTACAATTGCGCACAGACCAGGTATTCGATATTAGTGGAGATGACGCCAGCGACATAGTATTCAACAAGAGCAATGGCAAACTGGATTCTATAGGCCATGGCATGAAAAGCGGCCGCATCACGATCAATGGCGATGTCGGTTCCTATCTCGGTTTCCAGATGAAAAAAGGTGAAATCATTCTTCATGGAAATGCTGATGCCTATGCTGCAAGCGGCATGGCTGATGGGCTAATCCACATCAATGGCAATGTTGGCGATTTTCTTGGCGCAGCTTATTTCGGCGACCGTAAAGGCATGAAAGGTGGCACTGTGATTGTCACTGGTAATGCTGGCGAACGCGTTGGCGACCAGATGCGGCGCGGTTTAATCCTCATTGAAGGTAATGTTGGCAGTTATTGCGCTTCGCGCATGCTAGCTGGCACTATCGGCATTATGGGTACTGCTGGTGAATATATCGGCTTTGGTATGCGCCGCGGCACGCTGCTGATGTCACAGAAGCCGACGCTACATGCAACAATTCAAGACTGCGGAACACACACACTGCCCTATCTTAATTTAATGTTCAAATCATTCGCAGGCTTGCCAAGCAAGTTCGCACAACTCAGCAAAAACCGCGTTCAACGCTATGCTGGCGATATTGCGAATGACGGCAAAGGCGAAGTTTTAGTTTTAATAGCCTGAGTAACAACTGGCAATTAATACTTGCCAGTTGTTAAATTCATCAGTTGGATAAACAACTTTTGAAGTCTGCTGTATTGATAAGTTTCTCTATAAAATCTTGAGTCGCCTGTGGTAATGCCTGCGAGACTTGTTCGCATGCAATATCAGCGATAAAGTTTGTTGAAAAATCATACTGACTTTCCACAATAAAAGCTTTTGCGTCTGCACAAGAAAACTGCATTTTTATTAGCCACTTACCTGCACCAATATTTGAATTAAAATCTATATTTAGTAATTTCCCACTGATTTTCTGGCTAGTAGCAGAATATAAGCCACTCATTTTCAATTCGCTTGTTAAAGATTCTTCAATAAATTTTTCAAAACTCTTTCCGTCTGGGGTTTGTACAGTTCCCGCTGCACGACACACAATCGATGTTCTACTTGGCTCTGCGCTAGTAAAAGGCTCAACACTCAATTTTCCGCTTGGAGAATGACTAACAATATCTCGCAACTTTTCCTGATTGTTAGCTGAAGGTGAATATCGGGGTGAGTTATGTGAACATGCAACTAAAGACAACGATACGGCAGCAGAAACCACCAAATAGGAGATTTTCATTATTTTTCCCTGAGATTATATTTTTTAAAGTTGTTTTAATAAGGATCTTAATTAAAACAACTTTATGATAATCGAAAAAATATAAAGCAATGCTGTGTAATAGGCTAAAAGTTCTATCTAGGCACCATAAAACGCCGTGTAAGTTCCTTAACTTTATCAACTGGCATTGATAAAGTTACCACCACTCGCTCACCGAACTCCTTAGCTAGCATCTCGCCATTTACCTTTACTATTTCACGACTCAGCTCATCAAAACTTGGATAATCAACTATCAACTTAATTCGCGCCATTTCTACAAATGAGACTAGTGGTACATTATCCAATGCCAGTTTAGCCGTGCCGCCATACGCACGTGCCAACCCACCGGTGCCAAGATTGATGCCGCCGTAATACCGAATGACACCCACACAAACATTCACTAAATCTCTGCCTTCTAATAGCTGCAATATTGGTTTGCCCGCCGTGCCCGAAGGCTCGCCAGCATCATGAAAGCGCTGGATGATGCCCTGCTCGGTTTTGATGCGAAAGGCATAAGCTAAGTGATGCGCTCCAGCATGGCTACTGGCGAGACGACGTAACGCCAGCCCAACCGCACGCTCACTATCGCAATAATCCACAGCAGCGATAAATCTGGATTTGTTGATGGTGTGCTCTGCTTGACCTGATTGTGTGATGCGCTGCAAATGATGGCCTAAATGAATCGTTGATATTGATGGAAAATGAGATTTTATAACGTAATCGTTCTAAACTACTTAGATGGTTAGTGAGTGAAACTAACTGGATTAAAGATTAAGACTTGAGTCAGCAAATGCCAACGGAATTATTCTGTAGGTATTGAGTCGTACCAACATATGAATTTATACAGAATTTCAAATACTTATCGCATTTATTCCATTTTTCTCATGGTAGTCATGAGCATGTGCGCTGGCAACGCATACGCACAAGTTTACAAATGCCAGTCAGGTAAAAAAACCGTGTACTCGGATAAACCGTGTGCCGTTAATACACAACAGACGATTACGAACATTGATGCAAACCCTGATACTGATAACAATGATGTATCCGACACAAGTTCTGACCTACCCAAACCACCTCAAAAAATCAGTGCGCTGAACAGGCAACTGGATAGTGCCGTGAAATCAGCCATTGCCAATGGGAATTTGGTGCGGGCAGGTGCGTTGGCTTCTACCGACGAGCAGCGTGGATGGGTAAATCAGGCGCAAAAAGAAGAGAGAAAAGCGCTACAAGGTAGAACAGAAGCAGATTTGATGGCAGAAAAGGCGAAGTCATCCAGTTGTCAAAACGCCAAATTATCATTGCAAAAAGCAGCTGATGGTTTCCCAGACAGTAATGAAATTGCCGTTAAAACCAGTTTAATGCGCGCGGCTTGTGGCGTAAAAGAACCAGACCCTGTAATTTACACCAACCCTGCCCCTAGATTTTATGGTTATCCACATATCCCAGGCATGCCCAGCTATGGTGCGCATTTGCCGACCTATCCGCCGCAACAACACGGGTCAAGCAATCCTGCGGATTATCCAAGACCCAAGCCAGAGAACTTTGGTAGCCGTTTCATACGGCCTGAAGACGGCATCCCAAAATATGAATAATAGCGACCCAGCTAAATATCGCCTTTGCGGGCTTTGTCCAGTATTTTAATCAAGGCATCTTCTAATGCTTGTGCTGCTTTTTGCGCACGCTCTGTTGGGTTTTTGATGCTTTTTAAATCGTATGTTGGTCGATCAATCGCAAGATAAAGCTGATGCTGTCTTTCATAGATGGCGATACGGCAAGGCGCAAACACGACAAACTCTGGGTGATCTAGCATGATTTCAGCGCCGTATCCCAGATTACAAAACGCGCGCACCTCTAATATCCCCTGCGGCTTCTGACCACGGCTCTTCATGTGTTCGCCAATAGGAAAGTTGGCGGGGTTCACAAAGTTCATGCCTTCTGAAACCGTTTTAAGGCTTAAGACTACATCGTCATAGCTGATCCCAGATTCAACAGGTACTTCATAAATAGCCGTATCAGGATCAATTTTCGGCATCGCGCTGGCAGCCAGAGCCATATTGGCAGCCAGCATCATAAGGAGCATAAGCAGCCAACTAATCGCCTTACGCACGAATCGAGATTGCATGTTAAATCCTGGCCTCGCTTAGCCTAATCGCCTCATTCACGGCCCTGCGATCGTAATCTGGCGCAAGTAGCTTGATAAAGTCATACACATAGCCGCGCAAATAAGCATCACGCCTGAAGCCCAAAAATGTCGTACTGGGTGGAAATAGATGGCTGGCATCAATCACTGCCAAATTGGCATCACGCACTGGGTCATACGCCATATTCGCCAGCAAACCAATGCCCAAGCCAAGCCCTACATAGGTTTTAATGACGTCAGCATCAATCGCCGTTAATACCACGTTAGGCTCCAAATCTTCTTTACCAAACACACGGCTGACTAATGAACCACCTGTAAATGCAAAGTCGTAAGTAATTAATGGAAAACGCGAAATCTTTTCGAGGGTAAGTGGTAAATCGTTGAGCAACGGATGTCCGTGTGGCGTCACCACGCAACGATTCCATTCATAGCAAGGCAAGCACACAAGCTTTTCATAATCACTGATAGATTCTGTGGCAATCCCAATATCAGCCTCGCCTGAGACCACTTGCTCCGCCACTTGCGTTGGGTTTCCTTGGTGTATGGTGAGTCGCACATCAGGAAACTGCTCCATAAAAGCTTTCACCGCCATGGGTAGCCTATATCTGGCCTGCGTATGGGTTGTTGCGATTGTCAGTGCGCCTGTTTGCTTCTGCGTAAACTCCTCCCCCACGCTCTTGATGCTGTTCATTTCACGCATGACGCGTTCAGCCAAGTCCAGTATAATTTGGCCTGGTTCAGTCACGCCAATCAGACGTTTTCCGTTACGAAAAAAAATCTGAAGTTTGAGTTCTTCTTCAAGCAATTGAATCTGTTTACTAACGCCAGGCTGTGAAGTATGTAAAACATCAGCCGCTTGTGAAATGTTAAGCCCCTGCTTGGCGACTTCATGAATATAGCGAAGTTGGTGAAACTTCATATTGCAGCTCCATATAATTTTGAGTTATAGCCGTACAATAACATATTCTAAATATCATTATTAGCATGCTGTTATGATTGCGTGCTTTTTAAATCGGATACTCCACGTGGAATTCGGATACATCGTTGCAGGTTTTATTGTAGGTGCTTTGGTTGGCTTAACTGGTGTAGGTGGCGGCTCATTGATGACCCCCATATTATTGCTGTTTTTTCATATAAAACCTGCGGTAGCTGTAGGCACAGATTTGCTGTATGCCTCACTCACAAAATCTGTCGGTATTTTTGCGCATGGCAAACTGGGCAATATTGATTGGCGCATGGTCAAGCTATTAGCAATGGGCAGCATACCTGCCTCCATCGCCACAATATTGTTTTTAAAAACGATTGATGTGCAATCCAGTGGTGCGGTTTCCACTATTAAATTTTGGCTCGGCATCGCTTTGATAGTCACTTCAGTAGCCGTTTTATTACGCAATAAACTTATGCAATTAGCGCAAAATGGACGTTGGTTACCAGAACAATATATAGCACCTGGTACGATATTTTTAGGCTTAGTTTTAGGCTCCTTAGTCACACTAACCTCAGTAGGTGCCGGAGCGCTCGGTGTGACTGCGTTAATCATGTTATATCCACGCGAAAAAGTGACCTCCATTGTAGGCAGTGACATCGCACACGCAGTGCCGCTTACCTTAGTGGCTGGATTAGGCCATGCCTCACTTGGTACCATCAACTACAGCCTGCTAGGAACGCTGTTGATAGGCTCGATCCCAGGTATTTATCTGGGTAGCATCATGAGTTCTAAAGTAGCCGAACATTGGCTAAGGATTGCCCTAGCGGGGATATTGATTTTTGTAGGCACTAAACTTGTATTGAATTAAAACCTTACAGCAGAATTAAACCGTGAAGCCAAGCGGGTTTTGAATTAAAATACTGCCTCGCTTTAAGATTTAACAAGACAAGAATTAAACAAAATATGTATAAATACGACGAAATCGATCAGGCTATTGTTAATGAACGCGTGAGCCAGTATCGCGATCAAACACGCCGCTATCTTGCTGGCGAGTTGTCCGATGAAGAATTCCGCCCTTTGCGTTTGCAAAACGGCCTGTATATTCAACGCCATGCGCCTATGCTTCGCATCGCCGTGCCTTATGGCACCTTGTCTTCCGCACAATTGCGCAAGTTGGGAGAAATCTCCAAGCGCTATGACCGTGGTTATGGTCACTTCAGTACCCGTCAAAATCTGCAATTAAACTGGCCAAAACTGGAAGATGTGCCAGATATCCTGGCCGAGCTTGCAACGGTTGAAATGCACGCTATCCAGACTTCTGGCAATTGCATCCGCAACATCACTACTGACCAGTTTGCTGGTGTTGCACCTGATGAGATTATTGATCCACGCGCCGTGGCCGAGATCATGCGGCAATGGAGCACATTCCACCCAGAATTCGCCCTGCTACCACGCAAATTTAAAATTGCGGTATCAGGCACCAAACAAGACCGCGCAATTGTGCAGGCGCACGATATCGGTCTGGAATTTTATTACGACGAACAAAACAAGATGGCGATCAAGGTGTGGGTTGGTGGCGGTCTGGGCCGTACACCTATCCTAGGTTCCGTGATTCGTGAGCACCTTGAGTGGCAACATGTACTGACTTATTGCGAAGCGATTATCCGCGTTTACAACCTGCATGGTCGTCGTGACAATGCCTACAAAGCACGCATCAAGATTCTGGTAAAAGCACTGGGTATTGATGAATTCCGCGCTCAAGTAGAAGCCGAATGGGCGCACCTGAAAAACAACCCTAACACCATCACTGAAGCTGAGTTGAGCCGTGTAGCCACCTACTTCACTGAAATGCCTTACGAAAACCTGCCTGCACATGATGCTAGCTTTGACAGCGCAATCGCCAGCAATCCTGCCTTTGCTGCTTGGGTCAAACGCTCTGTGCACGCACACAAAAAGACTGGCTACCGTGCAGTGACGTTGTCGCTTAAACCACATGGCAAGGCGCCTGGTGATGCCACTTCAGAGCAGATGATTGCCGTGGCTGATCTGGCTGATGCCTACAGCTTTGGTGAACTGCGCGTTTCACATGAGCAAAACCTGATACTGACTGATGTCAAATTGAGTAACGTCTTTACGTTGTGGGAAAGAGCCCGCGCCAATGAACTGGCAACGCCGAATATCGGCCTGCTGACTGACATTATTTGCTGCCCTGGCGGCGACTTTTGCTCGCTGGCCAATGCCAAGAGTATCCCGATTGCTGAAGCAATCCAGATGCAGTTTGATAATCTGGATTACCTGCACGATATAGGCGAACTTGAACTCAACATCTCTGGTTGCATGAATGCTTGCGGCCATCACCATGTCGGTCATATCGGCATCCTAGGCGTAGATAAAGACGGCTCAGAGTGGTATCAAGTCACCATCGGCGGCAAACAAGGTAATGATGCCAGCATTGGTGCGGTCATTGGGCCTTCATTCGCCGCTGAAGAAATGCCAGGAGTAGTGCAAAAGCTAATTGATGTCTACATCGCTGAGCGCACGCCAGAAGAACATTTCATTGATACCGTGCGCCGCATCGGCATACCGCCATTCAAAGCCCACGTGTATGGCAAAGGTGTTGAAAAGGCTGATGCGCATGTCTAACTTGATTCTAGACCAAAGTATCGTTGAAGATGCATGGCAGTTGGTGACACCTCCTACCGTTGAAGGAGCTGTTGTCCGTAAACAGGCAGGCAAGGTCGTTTTATTCAAACTCACTGGTGAAGCGAGTTATAGCGATGAGCAAATCACTGCCACAGAAATCCCGCAAACAGGCAAAGTGTTAGTTCCACTCACTGTTTGGATTGCACGAAAAGAAGCGCTATCTGCCCGTTTGGCGAGTGGCGAAATCGGAATTTGGCTTG
>DATHWP010000057.1:0-10152 GCA_035460505.1 Methyloradius sp.
CATCAATAGCTGGTTCAATTCCATCAACTTTCCTAGGCCGCCAAGTCATTGCTCGTTCAATTCGGTCAAGCAAGGCTCCGGGAGTGTAAGGTTTAACCAAAAGACCGCTCACGCCATAAGATATAGCTTGCTCAACACGGGAACGCTCAGCTTCGGCTGTAATCATTAGAACGGGAAGTCGGCTCAACTTATCATTCGCCCGCATAGCAATTAACAAATCAAGTCCTGTCATTACAGGCATATTCCAATCTGTTATGACTATATCAACTAGGTGATTTTGCAAAATACGCAAAGCCTCAGCACCATCGTTTGCTTGCAGAATATTTTTGGCGGCAGCCCCTAACGTTTCAAGCTGACTCTTTGTTATCTTGCGCATAGACTCAAAGTCATCAACAACTAAGATAATGGTGCTTTTTGTAATTGGCATAGAGTTACTTTCGTTAAATAATGCTATACAGGTTTATTGTCTCAGTCACAGATATATTCATATAGTCCTTTTATGGACTGCGGCATAAATACTTCCCCTATTTAAACCATCGTTTTAAAACTTCTCGTGAGATTAACTCACCATTTCTATTCTATTAATTAACTAGCCTTTCAAGCTTTTACTCACCACCTCAAACACATCGCTGGATAGATCGCCTGAATCCATAATGGATTGCAGCGCAGCTTTCATGTTGGCTTGCAGTTGAGGCGTATAGCGTTTCCATTCCCTGAATGGCGTGACCTGGCGAGCGGCGATTTGCGGGTTTATCGCGTTCAATTCAATAATCGTATCCCTTAATATTGCATAGCCCTGGCCGCTTGGGTCATGGAACTTCACGGGGTTGTTGATTGCAAATGCTGAATAGAGTGAGCGCACGCGATTTGGGTTTTTGATATTAAATTCCGCATGGTTTCGTAGCTTTGCGAAATCATCGAATATCTCATCCCTGTTGGCGATAGCTTGTAGCGAAAACCATTTATCGACAACCAATTGATAGTCTTTAAATCGATGATAGAAATTGGTGAATACTTCTTCACGTTCTGGTTGTGTGCTATCGGATAAGCAGGCTAATGCGGCGACACGATCAGTCATATTATCGGCCTGGTCATAATGCGCCTTGGCCAGAGCCGCGCATCCGCTGCCATTAGTCACGGTCAATAATTCAAGCACGGTGTTTTTTAGTGATCTGCGCCCCATGGCTTCAGGTGAGATAGAGAACTCGCCCATGCTGAGATTATCTTTATATAGACGCAGCAAGGCATCTTTGTGCGCGCGTTTAATGGCTTTGAGTATGTGCGTGCGGGCACTATCTATGGCCGCTGGGTCAATCACATCCTGCGTTTGAGCTATCACTGCGATGGCGGGCAGGGATAGGGCTCTGGCCAGTAGGGCTTTATCACCTTGATTGTTAAGGCCTTGCTGAATCATGATGCCAATATCATCAATGAATTGAGAGATGTCGGCTTCGCTGTTAGCCATCACTCGTTCTATAGTGCGCAGTGCGATGGTTTGGCCTGCCTCCCATTTGTTGAATCCGTCAGTATCATTGAGTTGTAGCAGGCGCAGGTCGTCGTCACTCAAGTCTGTGGTTAATTTCACAGGGGCAGAAAAGCCGCGCAAGATTGATGGCACAGGGCGTGTCTTGACGTTATCGAAAGTGAAGCTTTGTTCACGTTCAGTCATTTCAAGTACTTGCGTTGTGTGCGTTTCAATGCCTTGCTCATTGAGCAACCCAACTGCCACAGGGATATGCAGTGGTTTTTTATCTGTCTGGCCTGGCGTATCGTTTTGTGATTGTTTTAGAGTAAGGGTGAATTGATTCCGCGCGGGGTTATATTGGCTGGAAACCTTTAACGACGGTGTGCCAGCCTGTTTGTACCATAAGAAAAATTGCGACATATCGCGGCCAGAGGCATCTGCCATGCATTGCACAAAATCGTCACAGGTCACGGCATGGCCGTCATATCGATCAAAGTAAAGATCGGTTGCTTTACGGTAAGTGTCTTCGCCCAGTAACGTCTGTTGCATGCGAATGAGCTCTGAGCCTTTTTCATACACTGTCATGGTGTAGAAATTGCTGATCTCGATGAAATTGTCGGGCTGCACCGCATGGGCAAGGGGGCTGGCATCTTCCGAAAATTGAAAGCGACGCAAGTGATCAACATCATCAATACGCTGAACGGAGCGAGAGTTCATATCAGCGCTGAATTCGTGATCCCTGAACACAGTAAGGCCTTCTTTGAGTGACAGTTGGAACCAATCGCGGCAGGTCACGCGGTTGCCAGTCCAGTTATGGAAATACTCGTGTGCAATCACGCCCTCAACACTCATGAAGTCAGTATCGGTAGCAGTTTCCTGGTGAGCAAGTACTAGCTTGGTGTTAAAGATGTTGAGCGAAGTATTTTCCATTGCGCCCATATTGAAGTCACTCACAGCCACGATATTGAATAGATCAAGCTCGTATTCGCGTCCGTATTTCTCTTCATCCCACTGCATGGATTTTTTGAGGGATTGCATCGCGTGGTCACATTGGCCTTCATCACCAGAACGAACGTAGATATGCAAATCTACATTGCGCCCCGACATTGTTTTGAAAGTATCTTCGATGCGGACAAGATCGCCAGCCACCAGTGCGAATAGGTAGCAGGGCTTGGGGAATGGGTCATTCCATGCGGTAAAGTGTCGCCCGTTAGATAGCTCACCAGACTCCACCAAGTTGCCGTTAGAGAGCAGCACTGGATACTTGCTTTTATCTGCCTCAATGCGGACGGAGAAAATGCTCAGTACATCCGGCCTATCCTGGAAGTATGTAATGCGGCGAAAGCCTTCAGCCTCGCATTGTGTGCAATAGGTACCTTGCGACTTATACAAGCCTTCAAGCGCGGTGTTGGTTTCGGGGTGAATTTCAGAGGTGATAGAGAGCGTGAATTTCTCGCCTGCATCATTGATGATCAGTTGGTTATCAGCAAGCGTATAGCCACTGAAAGCGATGCCGTCAATTTCAACGGAGAGGATGGTTTGATCTTGCCCATTCAAGACTAGCGTACTTGAATTGCCATCCGGGTTCTTGATGTATGAAACCTCCGACCTGACGATCGTCTTGTCTTCAGATAACTCAAAGAGGAGGTTGATATGCGAGGCTTTGTAAGGAGCTGGGGCATAGTCTTTCAGGTAAATTGTCTTCGGCTTGACTATATTGGACCCAACTTCGGTATCTGGTGACATGAGCAAGAATTTCTTTAGTTTATGTTGTTAAACAGTATAAGAGAGATTCTGTCAGCCGTTTTTATGAATTTTCAACATACGTGTTAGCAATTCAATCAGTCCGCTTTGGGTTATGCGTTCCCAATACTTAAACTCTTAACAATTAATAATGTAAATTTATATTATTAATCAATGGGATATTATGAATTTTGGATTGCCTGTTTGTATATTTCCTGTACTGGCACTTAAGTTGCTGATATAGAGCTAGAAGTCTTAATGGGAGTTTTAAATGAATTTTGTGAGTTTTTTCAAGAAGACAGCGTTAGTGGCGTCATTAACGATGTTGGTGAGTTTCTCGGCATCTGCGAACACATTGCTTTGGAATACAGGCGTAACAGATAGTGGCAAAGGTGCTGAAGGTAGCGTTGATCAACACTACACTTTAGATGGCGGCGCTGCTTCATATGTGGCGTTGGGTGTGAATGGCGCCTGGTTGGCTGATAGTGCTAGCAGTGCTTCTGCATGGATTACCCCAACAGCTAATGCTAATGACGGTAGCCTTGACCCATTTACTGCCGGCACTTATACCTATAGTCAAACTTTTGACTTGTCTGGCTACGATGCAAGCAAAACCAGCTTCAGCGCAATCTGGATGGCAGACAATAATGCATCTGTGTATTTAAATGGTAGTTTGCTTTCTAGCATCACTGGCGGTACTTACTCTAACTTCAACAGCTTTAGCTCATTCTCTGCAAATAGCGGTTTTGTGAATGGCTTAAATACCTTGAGTTTTGTGGTGACTAACCTGGCTCAGAATGGTGGCAATCCAAGCGGCTTACGTGTTGAGTTTTCCAATGTGAGCGTTGCTGCTGTCCCAGAGCCTAAAACCAATGCGATGCTGCTTTCAGGTTTGGCGCTGATGGGTTTGGTAGTTAGGCGTCGCAAGGCACTTGAGTCTTGATTTGAAATAACGATATAACTCGGCCTTGTTTTACATAGGTCGCCAACAAAGCCCCTTACTCTTTTGAGAAGGGGCTTTTGTTTATATATTGCTTTTAGCCTGACAGTGATTAACTATCCTTGTTCAAGCTGTAATCAATGGAATCTGGTTTATTGCCATTGATATATTAAATCTATCAGAACAATTATAACAATTCATTTAACAAATCGATGTCATGTGTTTAAGATGCATCTGTGCTTAACGAAGCAGTAAATTTTAATTTCAATTGATACATAAAATAAAGGAATCAGAAAATGACTAATTTAGTACCTGATGTTGTATTTAAAACCCGTGTTCGCGACGAAAGCGTTGGCGGCCCTAATCCATTCCGTTGGCAAGATGTGACAACAGCGGATATTTTTAAAGGCAAAAAAATAGTGATTGTGGCTTTGCCGGGGGCTTTCACGCCAACCTGTTCTGGTACTCACTTGCCAGGGTTTGATGCCAAGTACGATGAATTTATTGCCCAGGGGATTGATGAAGTCTACTGCTTGAGCGTGAATGATGCTTTCACCATGTTCCAATGGGGCAAAAACCTCGGCGTGAAACATGTGAAGATGTTGCCTGATGGCAATGGCGACTTTACCCGTAAGATGGGTATGCTCGTGAAGAAAGAGAATTTGGGTTTTGGTGAACGCTCATGGCGCTATTCAATGTTGGTCGATGACCAAAAGATCGTGAAGATTTTTGAAGAGCCAGGTAAAGCGGATAACTTCCCGGAAGATCCATTCGTGGTAAGTGATGCAGATACCATCCTTAACTTCATCAAGCAGAAGTAATACATTAATAGTGAGCTAAAGAGGGCGATGCATGCATTGCATCGCCCTTTGTTTTTGACAGATCAATACTAAAAAGCGAGAACTAAATTGACTACCTACGACTATGACTTATTTGTAATTGGCGCCGGATCAGGTGGCGTTCGTGCGGCACGCATGGCAGCGGGTCATGGTGTACGCGTGGCGATTGCTGAAGATCGTTATTTTGGCGGCACTTGCGTCAACGTTGGTTGTGTGCCGAAAAAGCTTTATGTATATGCTTCGCAGTTCAGTGAGAGCTTTACTGGCTCGGTAGGTTTTGGCTGGAAAGGCCAAAATCCCCAGTTTGACTGGCCAACATTGGTGGCTAATAAAACCAAGGAAATTGACCGATTGCAGGGCGTATACGACCGCTTGTTGCAAGAAAGTGGTGTTGCCATTTTTAATGGCAGGGCTGTATTGCAGGATGCCCACACTGTGCTGGTCAATGGCAAAAGTTACACTGCTGAGCGCATTCTGGTCGCGACTGGCGGCTGGCCATTTGTGCCAGATGTGATTGGCAAAGAGTTCATTGTGACCTCGAACGAGATATTCAACTTACCTGTTTTGCCTAAGCGCTTGCTGATTGTGGGTGGCGGTTATATTGCCGTTGAGTTCGCCGGCATCATGCACGGGCTTGGGGTGGAAGTTGGTATCCTTGAGCGAGGCGATAAAGTGTTGAAAGGCTTTGATGAGGATATCCGTGATTTCTTGATCGAGCAGATGATCAACAAGGGCATCAAGTTTTATTTCAGCAATAGCGTAGATCGTATCAAGCAGCATGAAGACGGTTTTACGGTGCATACCATGGATGGCAATTCGATCGATACAGACCTGGTGATGTATGCGACAGGCCGCGTGCCTAATACCAAGGGAATCGGGCTTGAGGCTCTGGGCGTGCAGTTGAATGATATTGGGGCAATCAAGGTGAATGATGATTACCAGACCAACGTGCCTTCCATCTATGCGCTTGGTGATGTGACTCATCGGGTGAATCTCACGCCAGTCGCAACAGCTGAAGGTATGGCATTGGTGAATCATTTATATGCCAACAAAACGGGTAAGGTGGATTACGAGAATATTCCGACCGCTGTATTTAGCCAGCCTAATATTGCAACCGTTGGTCTTACAGAAGCACAGGCACGTGAAAAGTACCCCGACATTGATATTTATAAATCAGTGTTCAAGCCTATGAAAAATACACTGTCTGGCATCAATGAAAGAACCTTGATGAAGATGATTGTTGTCCGCAGTTCAGACAAAGTGGTCGGCATGCACATGGTTGGGCCAGATGCAGGTGAGATCATCCAGGGCATGGCAGTGGCGATTCGTGCGGGTGCTACTAAAGCTATTTTTGATAGCACCATAGGCATACACCCGACTGCGGCTGAGGAATTTGTAACGATGCGTAAGCCTGTGGCCTAAAAATTGTCATTATTTGCTGCAAAGACTCATGAAAATCATTAGGCCTCAATCATGAACATGCACACGGGTTTTGACGAACATGTGTCTATTATGTGAGTCATACATTCAAGCAACACAAATTGCTGAATTCCTAAATAACTTAATAAAGGACATACATCATGTGGACCAAACCAGAAGTTACAGAAATGCGTTTCGGCTTTGAAGTAACAATGTACGTTTGCAATCGCTAAGATTGTAATTAATAAAAAAGGCACCTTTGGGTGCCTTTTTTATTGTCTGGATTTTAGACTCAGCGAAGTGTCGTTTTTGATTGCAATAGATCGCTGTTTGCAAACAGCTCAGCCACCCAATCCACAAATGCGCGCACCTTGGATGATAGATGCCGATTTTGCGGATACATCACGAATATTGGCACATCTTCAGACAGGTATTCTCCAAGCACTACTTCTAATTTACCAGTAGCGATTAAATCCTGTACCAGAAAACTGGCAGTTTGCATGATACCCACCCCTGCAAGCCCTGCTGCAAGACTGGCATCAGTGTCATTGATAGCAATGCTGCGCTGGCCTGTCACCAAGCTAGTGATGCCATCTTTACTGTAATCAAATTCATAAATCTTGCCAGTTTTGGATGACATGTAGTTGATGGTGGAGTGGCGCTCAATATCCTCGGGCGTTTGTGGTATACCTGCTTTGCGTAGGTAATCTGGTGTCGCGCAAGACACTATACGAATAGAGCCTATACGGCGCGCTACCATTGATTGATCCAACAACTCGCCGCCACGAATCACGCAATCCACGCCTTCTTGCAGTAGATCTACGGGGCGGTCACTGCAGCCTATCTCAAGCTCGATTTCAGGGTAACGGTCAAAGAATTCTTTAATTGCGGGCATCACAACTTGCCTGCCGAGCGAGGCCGGCAGATCGATACGCAACCTGCCTTTGGGTTTTGTTGTGAATTGGCGTACGGAGGCTTCGGTATCATCAAGCTCATTAAGCAATCTAATCGCTCGCTCATAATAGGCCGCACCGTCGGTGGTGACGCTGACATGACGTGTAGTACGATTCAGCAGTTTGACTGCAAGCCTTTTTTCTAATGCGACGACCTGTGCTGATACGGTGGTTTTAGGCAGGTTGAGTGAGTGCGCGGCTTTAGTGAAGCTGGCCAGTTCTACTACGCGCGTAAATGCCAGCATTGTATCGAAGCGATCCATTTCTAATTCAACCTCTCGTTTGAGTTCTATTTCTCAATTTCACTTAGTATTGTGCAATAAAACAATACAGTGATTCCTATTTTAATCTATTTATCTTGTATTTAACTCACTATAAAGTGCATTCAACGGTAACACAACGTTGCTTATTTGAATGTTTACTCCAAGGAGAACGGTCATGGCTAAGAAATTAGAAGGTAAAGTTGCAGTAGTCACAGGTGCATCAAAAGGTATCGGCGCTTCAATCGCCAAGCATTACGCAGCAGAAGGTGCTTCAGTTGTTGTTAATTATTCCTCAAGTAAAGAGGGCGCAGATAAAGTTGTTGCTGATATTCTAGCCGCAGGCGGCAAGGCAGTTGCAGTACATGCTAACGTTGCAAAACAGGCTGACATTGAGCGTTTGTTCGCTGAAACGCTGAAAGCCTATGGCAAGCTGGATATTCTGGTGAATAACGCAGGTATCTACGAATTCTCACCGCTCGAAAGCATCACCGAAGAACATTTCCACAAGCAGTTCAACCTG
Source organism: Methyloradius sp. (assembly GCA_035460505.1). GTDB lineage: Bacteria > Pseudomonadota > Gammaproteobacteria > Burkholderiales > Methylophilaceae > Methyloradius. Next base: position 8,143 of record DATHWP010000057.1, read on the forward strand.
AATGTGCTTGGCTTGATCCTCACCACGCAAGAAGGCGTTAAGCACTTTGGCGCAGAGGGCGGCAGCATCATCAATATCAGCTCGATTGTTTCCAGCACTTTTGCTCCAGCCAATGCGGCTGTGTACAGCGCTACTAAAGGTGCAGTCGATGCACTCACGCATTCATTATCCAAAGAACTCGGTCCACGCAATATCCGTGTGAATGCGATTAACCCAGGCATGGTAGAGACCGAAGGTGTTCACACTGCAGGTTTTGCCGAAAGCGAAATGCGCAAATACATAGAAGCTACAACGCCACTAGGCCGTATCGGTCAGCCACAGGATATCGCGCCAGCTGCGGTGTTTCTGGCATCTGCTGATTCCTCATGGATCACTGGTGAAACCCTGTTTATCGCTGGTGGCTTGCGCTAATCGCATTTCAAACTGAGAAATAAGCACAAGGAACATCATGATCAACTTATACACATGGGCTACACCCAACGGCCGCAAGGTCGCCATCATGCTGGAAGAGCTTGGTGTTCCTTATGCAGTGCATCCTGTCAACCTTGGTAAACAGGAACAGTTTTCAGCAGAGTTCCTTGCTATCTCGCCGAACAACAAGATCCCTGCAATTATTGATGACGAAGCTGAGGGTGGCCCGCTGACAGTTTTTGAAAGCGGGGCCATTCTCACTTATCTGGCAGAAAAGAGTGGCCAGTTTCTAGCAGTATCAGGTCATGAGCGCTACAAGGCGCTGGAATGGTTGCATTGGCAGATCGGTGGTCTAGGCCCGATGTTTGGGCAGTTGGGTTATTTTGCCATTCGCGCAGAACAAAAGTGCCCCGAAGCCATTGAGCGCTTTAAACAAGAGTCCGAGCGCTTATTAGGCGTGCTCGAGCGGCGCTTGAGCGCCAATCCTTATCTCGCAGGTGAGCATTATTCCATCGCTGATATGGCGGCTTACCCTTGGACGGTGAGCGCTACCAGTTTCATGAAAGATGTGCTGGGTGAATATCTATCGACTACACCAGCTATTCACGACTGGCTTAAACGTGTGGCTGCAAGGCCAGGGGTGCAGCGTGGTATGGCTGTGCCCAATATTTAATGGTGATCACAACATACTATGAATACCTTTAATAATCACTTTCGGGAAGCTTCGTTTCACAGCGAAGCCAGCGCCAGCGATATCGCGCTCCGAGTGTATGACAAACGCACTACGGACTCTGCAACACCGCTAGTTCTGTATTTCCATGGAGGTTTGTTTAACTGTGGAAAGATGGATGATGCCGACGCCATTGCCTCAGTGCTTGCCGAGACTGCTGTGGTGGTCTGTGTGGACTATCCATTAGCACCGAAATTACATTTCCCCACTACGGTGGAGGTAGCTTTTGAAGCTCTGGTGTGGGCTGGCAAGCATGCAACTAAACACGGTGCGCAAGCTAGCAAGCTCATCGTTGCAGGTGATCAGGCAGGCGGTAATCTGGCGGCAGCGGTAGCCATGATGGTGCGTGACCGCGGTTTAGCTGGCAAGGCTAGACTGATTGCCCAGGTGTTGATCAACCCTATGCTTGATCCTAATCAATCCACACTTTCCATGCAGCTGGCTGAAGACTGCCCATGTCGCAAAGCTTGGGCAGATTACCTGCCAGTATCAAGCGATGCGATGCATCCCTATGCAGCACCGTTGCTCTCTCGTCGATTACACAGCCTGGCTTCGGCATTGATTATCACGGCAGACCAAGATCCACTGCGCGACGAGGCTGAACAGTACGCAGCCAAGCTGATTACCTCGGGTGTGCCTGTGCAAATGCGCAGATTACACGCAGCAAAAACCAGTCTAGCTAATCCAGCCTGTGTTTCTTTCCAAGAAGCAGCAGGCATCGTTCGCCAATTCATTACCGATTTTTCTTAACTATATTTTCACTATTTCGATTTTTACTACTTCGTTTAAAGGGGCTTTTACCATGAAGACTGCATCACAGATATTCAGCCGTAAATTCATACTGATCGCACTGGGCATAGGCCTGATAG
>DATHWP010000058.1:0-1793 GCA_035460505.1 Methyloradius sp.
ACCATGGCGCCAGCCCAATACAAAGCGACTAGAGATGCGGCTTGTGTTTCTGGCATCTGCGTGAGACTGACTATGTAGTTGACCAGAAAGCTGCCGATGGCTACTTCAGCACCCACGTAAGCAAAGATACCGACCATGCCGAGTATCAAGCCTTTTTCACTGATTACTTCGCGCCATGTGCTCTCATCTTTTTGCGCTGTATCCAGCCCGGTCAGATTGATGCGGGATAGCACCACGGCGATGATCACCAGCACCAGCGCAATCATCAGGTATGGATACACCACGCCTGCTGCGTTGGTTGAATGCGCAAGTGTCGAGAGTATGAAGTAGGCGCCGAAGAAAGGCGCGACAAAGGTGCCAAACGAGTTAAATGCTTGCACCATGGTTAAGCGCGAAGATGCCGTAGCTTGCGGGCCGATGACTGCAACGAACGGGTTGGCGGCTACTTGCAACAACACAATGCCAGAAGCGAGTACGAACAGCGCAGCAAGGAACAACACATAGGTGTGCATGACCACCGCTGGGTAAAACAACAAGCAGCCTAGTGCGGCCAGGGCAAAGCCGATGACCATGCCTGTTTGATAGCCTACGCGCTCAATCAACTTGCTGAACGGAATCGAGGTCAGGCCATAGGCGGCAAAGAAACAGAATTGCACCAGCGCCGCTTGCGCATAATTGAGGTTAAAAATCGCTTTAAGGTAGGGCACAAGAATGTCATTAAGGCAGGTGATAAACCCCATCATGAAAAACAATACGGTGAGCGAAGTGAGTGCTTTTTTATACATATATCCCCTTTAGATTGCTACGTGCTTTTTTTATGTTTGAACTGCCGTTATAGCTTGTTTAACTTTGCCTCTAATAGATTGCATATGTGGCGCAGTATTTTGATGCGCGCATCGTTTTTATCGTTGGCTTCAATCAGTTTCCAAGACGCAACCTCAGTGCTGGTACGCTCTATCATGTCGCAGGCGGCTTGCTGGTAGGCATCCCACTTTTTGCGGTTACGCCAGTCATCCTGGGTGATCTTGTAGTTCTTGTAGGTGATTTCTTGGCGCTTTTCAAAACGATTTAGTTGCTCTTCCTGGTCTATCTGTAGCCAGAATTTAATGAGCAACACATTGCTTTGTGCAAGCTGTTCTTCGAAATCATTAATCTCAGCATAGGCACGTCCCCAATCCTGTGGACTGCAGAAACCCTCAACCCTTTCTACCAGCACACGGCCATACCAGGAGCGGTCAAATATCGTAATGCGGCCTTTGCTTGGGATATGCTGCCAGAAGCGCCATAAATAGGGCTGGGCGCGTTCCTGTTCATTCGGTGCAGCAATAGGGATCACTTTGTATTTCCGCGCATCAATCGCTTGCGTGATGCGACGAATGCTGCCGCCTTTGCCTGCTGCATCCACACCTTCAAATACAATGACTAGCCCAAGTTCATTGAATTTTGGATGCCTTGTTAGCAGGTTTAGCTCGCCTTGCAGCGCTTCGAGTTGTTCTTTGTAAACGCTATCTTCCAGTGTTTGGCTCAGATTAAGCGTATCCAGAATACGCACGCCATCAATGGGCGGCAGGGCTGGAATCGTGGAGTCGCTTGCAGTGGTTTTTTTAGACTTTTTGCTATGCGCGGCAATATGCGATTTGATGGATTCAAGAATATATTGGCCTGCTGTCAGGTTGCGGTAATTAGCATCCAGCCCCTCTACAAGAAACCATGGCGCATTGGCAGTACTGGTTTCTTTGATCATATGATCAGCAATCCCACGGAATTTGTCATACATTTTGAGATGCTTCAGG
>DATHWP010000059.1:0-2648 GCA_035460505.1 Methyloradius sp.
TAGCTTCTGGATTCCTGCGCGCCAGGCAGGGTGAGCAAAATATCACCCAGTAACGTTCGGTAGTCAGTCATTTGCGTGATGCGTGCCTTAATTAGGTAATCAAAATCCCCCGAAACCAGATGGCATTCCAGCACGCTCGGTAGCTTGAGGATCTCTTGCTTGAATTTGTTGAAGATGGCTCCTGATTTGGTGGATAGCTTCAGTTCCACGAACACAAGCAATGAAAGGCCAAGTGCATGCGGATCAAGCCGTGCATGGTAGCCAAGAATCACGTCTTCTTTTTCCAGACGTTTAACCCGCTCGCCGCAAGGTGTGACAGATAAACCAACTTTTTCGGCCAGTTCGGTAATTGGAATGCGGGCATCTTGCTGCAATACAGACAATATTTTGTTGTCGATACGGTCAAGCTCACGAACTGCATGGGTGCGTATGCGCATGATTCATCCTTAAATATCATTGAATACTTCTGTAAAAGACTATAAAACAATTGATTGGTTAAAAACAGAAATAATCACTGCTTATTACGTAAATTAAGTTTATTTAATCTAATAAAGTAAAATATTCAGTCAACTATGCATGTAATGAGCAAATAAACTGTAGTCATATTGCTGTAACTCACTTGGCTTGTGGAGATTTATCATGCGCATACTGGTTTTAGGGTCGGGAGTCGTTGGCGTAACGAGTGCTTATTATCTTGCACGTAAAGGATTTGAAGTCACGGTGATAGATCGCCAGCCCGCACCAGGATTGGAAACCAGCTTTGCCAACGCAGGGCAGATATCACCTGGCTATTCTGCCCCTTGGGCAGCACCTGGTATTCCACTTAAAGCCATGAAATGGCTGTTTCAGCGCCATGCCCCATTTGCCATGAAACCAGATGGCACCCTGTGGCAATTGCAGTGGGCCTTAAAGCTACTGCAGAACTGTAATGCAGCTAGTTATGACATCAATAAAGAGCGAATGGTGCGCCTCGCAGAATATAGCCGTGATTGCCTGCGTGACCTGCGAGCTACAACTAACATTCAATATGAAGCCCGTACTCAAGGCACCTTGCAGGTATTCCGTACCCAGCGCCAGCTAGATGCCGCAGCAAAAGATATTGCCGTGTTGAGCCGAATAGGGGTGCCTTTTGAGTTGTTGGATAGAGAAGGCTGTGCCACTGCCGAACCTGCCCTGGATTTAGTCAAACACAAACTCACTGGCGGTTTGCGCCTGCCTGGCGATGAAACTGGGGATTGCCAGTTATTCACCACGCGGCTGGCTGAAAAGGCAAGCAAACTCGGTGTAGAGTTCCGCCAGAATGTTTCTATTGATCAATTGCTCACCACTCATGGCAAACTTACAGGCGTCGAAATTACTACCAATCAAGGCAAAGAAACCCTGACGGCCGATCAATACGTGGTGGCGCTCGGCAGTTACTCGCGGCAATTGATGCAACAACTAGCGATTGATATTCCTGTTTATCCCGTCAAAGGTTATTCGCTAACAGTGCCAGTGGTGAATGCTGAGGCATCGCCTGTTTCTACGGTGATGGATGAAACTTATAAAGTGGCCATCACCCGATTTGATAATCGCATTCGTGTCGGCGGGATGGCCGAGCTGGCAGGCTTTGATTTAAGCCTGAATCCAAGGCGTAGAAAAACGCTGGAAATGATAACCAACGACTTATTCCCAAATGCAGGCGATGTACCCAATGCTACGTTCTGGACTGGCCTGCGACCTATGACACCTGATGGCACACCGATTATTGGTCGGGCATCTAGCAATCCACAGCTAGATAACGTCTGGCTCAATACTGGCCACGGCACTTTAGGCTGGACCATGGCCTGTGGATCTGGCCAGGTATTGGCTGATATGCTGGCCCAGCATAAAACCGCCATTCGCAGCGATGACTTAGCGATTGGCCGTTACAGTGCGAGCAAGCGTAGCAATAGCCAACAATCTGCTGCTTTTGAATATCAAACAAAATAAAATAATAAAGCTGCCTATGTCACGACCTGCTATTGCCCATATTCGTCTCGATGCGTTTCGCCATAATTACCGCATCGCCAAACAATCTCACGTTGGTAAGGCGCTCGCCGTTATCAAGGCTAACGCTTACGGCCATGGGGCGATTCAATGTGCGCAAGCGATTGAAAATGAAGCTGATGGCTTTGCGGTAGCTGCGATAGAAGAAGCATTGCAACTGCGTGAGGCGGGAATTAAAGCCCCCATTTTATTGCTCGAAGGTTTTTTTGAGGTCGCAGAACTACCAGCCATCGTAACTAATGATTTTTGGATAGTGATTCATCATCTCTGGCAGGTTGAGGTATTGCTTGAGGCCACGCTGGCAAAGCCACTCACCATATGGCTTAAGCTAGATAGCGGCATGCATAGAGTAGGGCTGTCACCTGCTGATTACAGTGAGGCTTATTCACGTCTAAGCCAGCATGTTAATGTCGCCAAGATTGTACTGATGACGCATTTTGCCAACGCAGATAATTTGAATTCCACCCATACGCAGCAACAAGTCGCCGTTTTTCAAGAGGCGATTAGTGGCATGGGCAAACTTTCTGCCACGCTTTGCGAGACCAGCCTTGCCAATTCCGCAGGTATTCTCAGCTGGCCTCAGGCGCAAGGCAACTGGTCACGCCCAGGCATTATGCTGT
>DATHWP010000060.1:0-39246 GCA_035460505.1 Methyloradius sp.
GCCACTATTCCTAAAGAAAAGCAAACTGCCTACCAGCGTTGGGAGCTCTCGTCTTTTGCCTCTGACCCGGCGCTGGAACGGAAAAACTTAGGGGTTGTTAAAAAGGTTGAGCCAGATCCGCAAGAGACCAAGAAGCTTGCAGATATTCTTGAGAATGTACGCAAAGAAGGCTTTACCAAAGGCATGCAAGAGGGCTTCGCCGTGGGTATGGAGCAGGCACAGGCACAGATTCAGGAAGAGCGTGAAAACATGCTTGCCTTGATCCATGGCTTTGATGATGCATTGCAAAAAATGGATGAGCATATTTCTGAAGACATCCTCGCACTGGCTTTGGATATTGCTAAAGCTATGTTGAAAACCAAGCTTCAGGTTAATCCAGAAGTGGTCATTCCAATTGTTCGCGATGCCATTCGCTACCTGCCACATTTGCAGAGCCCGGGCCGTGTCATGGTCAACCCTGAAGATGCAAAACTGCTCAGGCAATATATGGATGACGAACTCAAAGAATACCGCTGGCAGATTCAGGAAGACTCAAGCGTCGAACGCGGTGGCTGTATTGTTGACACACAGGCTAATCAAATCGACGCAACCAATAGCACGCGTTGGAGAAGAATCACTGACGCACTTTCGCAGCAAAATGACTGGCAAGAAATTCATGAGGCAAGAAAATGACTTTCGCTGCCGTACATCAGCAGCGTTGGCAGCACTACATAAACGATTGTAGTGAAATCATTGATATTGTTGAGCCGCTTGAAGTGGCTGGCCGTATTACAAAGTTAACGGGCTTGGTTATGGAGGCTGTGGGCATCAAGTTGCCAATTGGCAGTGCTTGTATCGTGCCGCTGGCAGAAGGTCGCAAAGTCGAGGCTGAAGTCGTAGGGTTTGATGGCGAGAAATTATTGTTGATGCCACAAAGTGGCGTTGAGGGCATCACACCAGGCGCAAAAGTCTATGCCATGGATGTTTCAGAGGCTTTGCCCAAGCCTAGTAATACCAGCATGCCGCGCAGAAGAAGCCAAGACAGGGCGCGTCACCTCCCAGTTGGTGAAGGCTTGTTGGGCCGTGTGGTAGATGGTGCAGGCAAACCATTAGATGATCTTGGTCCTTTGCAAACTGAAGCTAGTAGCCCCTTGAATACAAGGCCGCTTAATCCACTGCAACGTGCCCCGATTGAAGTCGTACTTGATGTCGGTGTACGCGCAATTAATAGCATGTTAACCGTCGGCCGTGGCCAACGTATGGGCTTGTTCGCAGGCTCTGGCGTGGGTAAGAGTGTATTGCTGGGCATGATGGCACGTTATACCAATGCCGATGTGATTGTGGTCGGCTTGATTGGTGAGCGTGGCCGTGAAGTGAAAGAGTTTATTGAGCAGATTCTTGGTGTAGATGGCCTTGCGCGTTCAGTGGTTGTTGCAGCGCCAGCTGACGTGCCAGCCTTGATGCGTTTGCAGGGCGCCAGCTATGCGACGGCGATTGCTGAGTATTTCCGTAGCCAAGGCAAACACGTTTTGTTGATTATGGATTCACTCACACGATATGCCATGGCTCAGCGTGAAATTGCACTGGCAGTGGGCGAGCCGCCAGCTACTAAAGGTTACCCGCCTTCAGTATTTGCCAAGTTGCCAGCATTGGTTGAGCGTGCAGGTAACGGTAAGCCAGGCGAAGGTTCGATCACTGCTTTTTATACCGTACTGACTGAAGGCGATGACCAGCAAGACCCAATTGCCGATGCTGCGCGTGCGATTCTGGATGGCCATATTGTGTTAAGCCGTAGTCTTGCAGAGAGCGGGCATTACCCTGCGATTGATATTGAGCAATCCATCAGTCGAGCCATGCATACGATTACTAGCCCAGAGCATCAGAAACTTTCAAGAAAATTAAAGCAGCTTAACTCACGGTATATGCGCAGTATTGACCTGATCAATGTAGGCGCTTATGAGGCTGGTAGCGACAGAATTCTAGATGAGGCGATACTCAAAAATGAGCGCATTGTGGCTTTTCTGCAGCAGGATATTGCCGAGCGGGCGAATGTTGAAGAAAGCATCATGCAATTGGCAGATGTATTGGAAACGGTAGAAGCTTGATGCAAGTAAAGCATGTTGATTTAAGACTACGGCCTAAATTTAACGGCAACAAGTTAAACGGAAACGAATGATGGCGATACAACCACAAGTGCTTGATACATTAAAAGAGTTGGCTGCTAAAGAGCTAGATGCAGTGGCGGAGCGTTTAGCTGGCCTGAACAAAGTATTTGATGAAGCAAATAAAAAACTGGTGATGTTGCATGAGTATCGTAATAGTTATCTGGAGAAATTTGATAGTGCAGTCAAATTAGGTTTAGGCGCTGAGAGCTATATCAACTACCAGAATTTTTTGCATAAGCTTGACCAAGCGATCGTCGGGCAAAAAGATAGTGTGGATTACGCACACCGCCAAGTGTTGATGCAGCGTGAAGTATGGCAAGAGAGCCAAAGAAAAAAACTGTCCTTTGAAGTGCTGTCTGACCGCGCTGACCAGCGCATACACAGGCAAGAGTTGAAACAGGATCAGAAGTTGATGGATGAGCATGCCATGCGGCATGGAAAATTCAACCGACAGTAAGTTCGATAGTCACTTGCGTTGGGCTATGACCTAACACATCAGGCCAAATTTTAAAGATTAAGGATGAAATCATGCAAAACCTATCATTACAATCGCCACAGAATTCAGCATTAACAAAAATGTCCGCACTAAGTAAGCAGGATTCCACTGCCAATAGCGCCGCGAATTCCGATGCAGGGCCTGCATTTAAAGACGTGCTTTCTAATCAGGTTCGTAGCCAGCAATCAGAAACACAGCAGCCTAACCAAACCAAGGCGCAGTCTGCCCAAGGCATTACCAAAGCCACACCGCCTAAGCAAACACAAAATGTAGACACAAAACCTGCAGAACAAATCAAAGATAAGAATGTTGCCGATGATAGCAAAACGCCTGCCGTGCAAGATAGTGCTGGTCTGACATTAGAAGATTTGGATGCGGCGAAAAAAATCAAAAAACTGGCAGAAAATGCGGAGTTAGGTTCAAGTAAGGTTGATGCACCATCGCCACAGCCATTGCCAACTGATGCGGCATTGGCAGTATTGAGTATTCCTGTTCAAGCCACCATCGTACCCGTTGAGGCAACACACGGCGTGCTGGCGAAAGATGACAAGCTCGCTGTCGATGCCTCAAGTAGTGCTTCTGTAGCAGACGCATTGGAACCAGACGCAGCCCAAAAAACAGGGTTGTCACTTAAAGATCAGCCCGACCTAGCAAAATCAGCGGCAGCGACTACCAAAGCTGACTTGTCTGACTGGGTTGAGAGTGTGTTGCCGAACCAAGCTAAGCAAACAGAAGCTTCATTAGCTGGTACCAAGTTAGGCGCTGCTGCACTACAAGAATTAACTGCCAAATCCGCCATCAATAATGTTGTGCCGAATATAGTCACTAGCACAGCACTTAATCCCTTGAATGCGATGCAGGCCGCAAGTAGCAATATCATTAATGTCAGCCCTGGAAAAACTGGCTGGGATCAAGCCATTGGCCAGAAAGTGGCATGGATGGTCGGCGCGGGTGAGCAGTCTGCTACCTTGACACTTAATCCACCAGATTTGGGCCCGTTGCAAGTAGTGATTCATGTACATAATGATCAGGCAGATACCACATTTATTTCTGATAATTCAGATGTGCGCCGTGCATTGCAAGATGGGTTATCGAATCTAAAGGATATGTTGAGCCAATCTGGTATTAATTTGGGCCAAGCAAATATCAACTCAAGCCAGCAAGAGCAGCAGGCGCGCCAATCCAGCAGGGAAAGTAACAGCGGTAATCAAAATAGCTTCACCACTACAGAGACTGATACCAAGCCAACACTGGTCACTCGAGTGAGTAATGGTCTGGTAGATATCTTTGCCTGATATGGCAGCAAAAGGCAGTATGATTTTTTAACTGTTGCTATACGCATCACCCTCCCAAACCCTAAACTCGGATATGAGCTAGTTTAGCCACGCTTATTAACACATCTTATTGCACCGTTTTTTTTGATAATATGATTGCTTCATAATAAAGAAGCGTACCGAGGGCAATCAAATGGCACAAGATGCTGAACAAAAAGAATCAAAACCAAAGAAATCCAGCAAAAAGCTGATTGTGATTATATTGATACTGCTAATAATAGCGGGCGGCGGTGGAGCTGCTGCTTGGTATTTTTTGACACAACAGCATAAACCAGATGAGCATAAGCCAGTAGAAGCAAAGGTTGAAGCACCTAAACCACCAGTATTTTTAACACTGGAGACGTTCACTGTGAATCTGCAGCCAGATCCAGAAACCCAGTACTTGCAGACAGACATTACTTTAAAAGTGGGCTCTGCTGAAGCAGGAGAATTTTTGAAGTTGCATATGCCAGAGGTGCGTAATCGTTTGCTACTGCTATTATCTAGCAAAAAAGCATCTGACTTGTTGACGCTTGAAGGTAAAAAAGCGTTATCAACCGAAATTATTGAACAGCTTAAAGAGCCGTTCAATGCAGGTGAAAAGCCGCAAGAAGTGCTAGGTGTTTCATTTACCTCGTTTGTAGTGCAATAGTTAAGGGCGCATAAATAGAATCATGGCTGATAATTTTTTATCTCAAGATGAAGTCGATGCCTTGCTTAAGGGTGTGGGCGGTGATCAGGATGAAGAACAGCCTGAGATAGACCCATCCGCCGTTAGAAACTACAACCTCGCGACGCAAGAGCGTATTGTGCGCGGGCGTATGCCCACGCTTGAGATTATTAATGAGCGCTTCGCTAGATTATTGCGTATAGGCTTGTTTAATTTTATGCGGCAAACAGTCGAAATCTCTGTAGGCCCTGTACGTGTCTCCAAATATAGCGAGTTTATTCGTAACTTGGTTGTCCCAACCAACCTTAATCTAGTACAAATGCATCCATTTAGAGGCACCGCGCTGATGGTGTTTGACCCATCTTTAGTGTTTGCGGTTGTCGATAATATGTTTGGCGGCGATGGTCGATTCCATACCAGAGTGGAAGGCCGTGATTTTACGCAAACTGAGCAGCGCATTATTCAACGCGTGCTGGCTATTGTGCTGGAAAACTATGAGAAAGCTTGGGAGCCCGTGCACGCTGTCAAGTTTGAATATTTGCGTTCTGAAATGAATACGCAGTTTGCCAACATTGCCACGCCAAATGAAGTCGTGGTTGCGATCACTTTTAGCATAGAGATGGGTGCGGCCAATGGTGAAATACACATGTGTTTCCCATACTCAATGATAGAACCTATCCGCGATATGCTGACTTCTACCCTGCAAGGTGAAGTATTAGGGGTTGATAAGCGTTGGGTCAGGCTGATGACGCAGCAGATACAAATTGCTGAAATCCAGTTGGTGGCCGATTTAGCAAAGACAGAAATGACCTTAAGCCAAGTGCTCAATATGAAAGTAGGGGATGTTATCCCGCTTTCTATTTCGGATGATATTGAGGCCAAGGTGGATGGTGTGCCAGTGATGTCATGCAAATACGGCATGTTTAATGGCCAATATGCGCTAAGAGTAGAGAAATTGTTAAGGTCGAACTCGACTGAATACATTAAAGGAGAAAATAATGGCGAATAGCCCTGAAGAGATGGAAGCGACAGAAGCAGCCGCGATAGCGGAAGATGACTGGGGTGCCGCCATGGCGGAGCAGCAAGAATCTGACGCTTCTGCTTTGCAGGCAAAGCCAGCGCAAGCGCAAGTTTTTACTGAGTTTTCTGCCAAGAATAAATTAGCTGATACGCAAAACGATATAGATTTTATTCTCGATATCCCTGTTCAACTCACGGTTGAGCTTGGTCGCACTAAAATCGCCATCAAGAATTTGTTGCAGCTCGCACAAGGCTCGGTAGTTGAGCTTGATGGCATGGCAGGCGAGCCCATGGATGTATTAGTCAATGGTTGCCTGATTGCGCAAGGTGAAGTGGTGGTGGTGAATGATAAATTTGGTATCCGCCTGACTGACATCATTACGCCAGCCGAGCGTATTCGCAAGATTAACAAATAAGCCGTACTCACTGAAGTTTACTCATGTTCCCCAAGTTTGCCAGATTCGTTTGCCTGTCATTATTGACCACGCTGATTTCCATGCCAGTCATGCATGATGTATTCGCAGATTCAGTGACTACGCCAACACCAGCAACGAGTGCCTTTAAGATGATATTGGGGCTGGGTGTTGTGCTCGGCATCATGGCCCTGATTGCCTGGGCGTTAAAGCGGTTAACACCCATCGGTAACAGTCAGACATCAGTGGCAAAGATTATAGGGGGTGTTAGCGTGGGCACGCGTGAGCGTGTTGTTGTCATTGAAATAGCAGATCGCTGGATAGTGGTAGGAGTGGCACCAGGGCAGGTGAATGCGATTGCTGATATAGCAGCGGGCTCTATTGATATGCCATCGAGCGACGCGCCAAACCCGCATGTATTAATGGCTCACCCATTTGCCAAATGGTTGAAAAAATCACTGGATAAGCCAGAAAACAAAGGGGCGCAATGATATGTTGATGCAGGCGCTCAAACATTACTCCAAACTGCTCATCAAGCCACAAGTCTTGCTTGTTTGTATTTTAGCGTTATTGCCCGCCGTCACGTGGGCGGCTGAAGCCGCTGGCTTGCCTATGGTGAATGCATCACCTACGGCTGGTGGTGGGCAAAACTATACCCTGAGTTTGCAGACACTGATTCTGCTTACTTCACTATCATTCTTGCCCGCAGCTTTGCTGATGATGACTGGGTTCACACGGATTATTATTGTCTTATCCTTGCTACGCCAGGCGCTGGGTACGCAATCGTCACCACCAACACAAGTGCTCGTTGGCCTTGCTTTATTCCTGACCTTTTTTGTGATGAGCCCAGTGCTGGATAAAATCTATACAGAGGCTTATCAGCCATTATCTGAAAATAAAATCACCATGCAAGAAGCCTTGGAAAAGGGCAGCGTGCCTCTCAAAAACTTCATGCTGAAACAGACGCGAGAAAGCGATTTGGCTTTGTTCCTTAAGATGTCACAAACACCACCAGTGGAGAGCCCTGATCAAATTTCATTGCGTGTGTTAGTCCCCGCCTTCATGACCAGCGAGCTAAAAACCGCTTTCCAGATTGGTTTTGCCATCTTCATCCCATTTTTGATTATTGATATGGTGGTTGCCAGTGTGCTGATGTCGATGGGGATGATGATGGTGTCGCCAGCGATTGTGGCTTTACCGTTTAAGTTAATGCTTTTTGTATTGGTGGATGGCTGGCAGTTGTTGCTTGGTTCGCTGGTACAAAGTTTTTATTAGGAGAATGAAATGACTCCAGAAGGCGTAATGACCATTGGCCGTCAGGCGATGGAAGTCACATTGTTAGTTTCTGCCCCTATGTTAATCACCGTGCTTGCAATTGGTCTGATTGTGAGTATTTTTCAGGCAGCAACGCAAATTAATGAGGCTACACTTTCATTCATCCCCAAATTAATCGGGGTATTTGCGGTTCTGGTCATTGCTGGGCCATGGATGTTGACCATGCTCACAGACTATATGCGCTTGATGTTCACCAGCTTGCCTATGATGGCTGGTTGACTGTGTTTATTGTGGTGATATGTATGGTGTCTAACGATGCATCTCATCAAGTTTAAGCACATTTTCTTAATCTGGGCCTAATCTAACATGGTCTCGATCAGCAGTGACATGCTACAAACCTGGGTCATTGGCCTTTTATGGCCATTGACGCGCGTGCTGGCAATGATTTCTGTTGCACCAATATTCAGTCATGGTGCAATTCCCAATATGGTCAAGCTGGGATTAGGCTTGGTGATTACGCTCGCCATTATGCCCATGCTGCCGCCACCGCCATTATTTGATGTGTTGTCATTCCAAGGTTTACTAATGCTGGCGCAGCAAATGCTGATTGGTTTTGCAATCGGGTTTAGCATGCGCATTGTATTTTCTGCGGTGGAAATGGCAGGGCAGATGATAGGCTCAACTATGGGCTTAGGATTCGCCACCTTTTTTGATCCGCAGTCACAAGGCCAAAGTAATGCAATCAGCCAGTTTTTGCTATTGCTCATGATGCTGATATTCCTGAGTATCGACGGGCATTTAATCGTGATTACGGCGGTCGCACACAGTTTTATCACTATGCCTATTACTACAAATGTAGGCATGGGTATGGATTTTATGAAAATGGCGATGTGGGGCGGTAAGATTTTTAGTGCAGGCTTGCTGCTTTCATTACCAGCGGTGGCTGCCTTGCTGATTGGTAATATGGCGCTCGGCATACTGACCAGAACTGCACCTCAACTCAATATTTTCGGGATTGGTTTCCCAATCACTATTAGCATCGGCTTTATTGTGCTTGCGCTCACTTTGCCTGCTATGTTGCAACCGATTCAGCAGATCATGCAAGAAGGGATTGTGACAATGAATCTGATAGGGGTGCCTAACAGCACTGCGCCCTAATCGCCTAGTGATGAGGTGAGAAGTTTATTTCAGGTAATTGAATAATGACAGATTGGTCACTTGCACAAATGACTGTTGGGCAGCTTCAAGTACTGTCTTGTTTTTAGTCAAGTCTGTGACGGCTTGCGCATAATCCAGATCTTGCAAGCCAGACAAAGTGCTTGCATATTGGGTGGCTATATCAGTGCCTGCAGTGTTCAAGCTATCTAATTCGCTCAGGTTTGAGCCTACTTGTGAGCGCACCGCCAACATTCCATCAAGAGAAGTTCCCAGTGCTGAATTGGCACTCGCTAAACCAGCGGTTAATGCATCGCGTGCGGCTTGGGTGGTCACAGGGGTTTCTAGCAAAGTTGCCAGATTGCTCATCGTTGCAAATACATCAACACCGTTCGCGTTAAATATCTGTGAGCCCGCATAGTTGGCTGGCATGGTGCGCTCGGCTGATACCTGTATGTTGGCTTGACCACTATCGCCAGCATAAGTCGCACCTGTGGCGGTTTCTGTATAAGGTTTTGTATTGGTTTGATAGCCCGCAAAAATATAATTGCCAGAAGCATCTTTGCTATTCGCAACGCCAACGAGTTGACCAATGCTGCTGCGGATCTGTTTAGCAAGATCTGCCCGTTGAGAGTCAGAATATGCCGCATCGCCAGCGCTGATGATGGTTGATTGTGTTGAAATCAGGATATCGCTGATACTGTTGAGCGTGGTATCAACATTCTCTAAATTAGAAGTAATGGCGCTACGGTTATTGGCATATTGCGTATTCAATGTTTGCGCCTGCTTAACTTGCAGTGCGCGGGCTGCAGCAACAGGGTCATCAGAAGGCTTCAACACTCGTTTCATGGTTGAAATCTGTTCGAGCAGTTTTGATTGATCTGACGTGAGATCGTTGATCTTTGAGATGCCGTTGTTGTAGATGGTATTGGTGCTAATGCGCATGATCGTTTCCTAAGCTAGATTCTATGAATATCCAGGATATTTTCAGAATTACTGTCCTATAGTAAGCAGGGTATCGAATAACTGACTGGCGATTTGCATCATTTTTGCTGCTGCTTGATAAGCCTGTTGATACCGTAAAAGATTGGTAGCTTCTTCATCCAGATTCACGCCAGAGTCTGATTGCTGGGCATCGGTCAGTAAGCCTAGACTTGTTTTCTCGGCCGTACCAGTAATGTTGAGCTCATTGGTTTTGTTGCCCACATTACTCACCACCTGGGCAAATGCATCCACAAAGGTATTGATACCACCTACCAATTTACTTGTTTGTAAATTCACTAGACCAAGTGCATTACGATTGTCTCCTGGTGAATTGGCAGTAGTAGGGGATACTGTGAATTGATCACCATTAGTGGGCGTACCAGTCATTACAAAGCTCATATTACCTACAGTGATCGTAGCGCCACTGGTATAAGTTTGTGGTCCACCAGAAGGGAAACCTGATAACTGATTGGTGGCACTGTTGTAGGTAAGGGTGAATGCAGCAGCTAATGGGGTGCCAGCGTAACTTGAATTTACCAGGGGTGTTGATACCGTTGCATTGCCCGCATTAGTCGTCGCGGCTTTGGCATCAACCACGGGGCTGCTAGCTGCGATTTTATTGATATTGGTAGTCGCTACCGATAGCGTAGCAGCGCCATTGGCTGTTGGTAGAATCAAGAAGTTATCACCAGGTTGCATGGTCCCGGTGGCATTGATAGTCAAGCCATCCAATGTCTGCGGCATGCTGCTGTATGTATTGGTAACTCCATCACTCAGACGCGTAACAACAAAATTAGTGCCAACAGCCTCTAGTTTGTAATCACTGGTCGTCACTGCACTTGCGTTGCTTACGCTGGCAGTGACAACACCGCTGCCAAGATTATTGGTATTGGCATTGACTGCTGGTACGGGTACGTTGAAGATGTTCCCACCTTGCACTCCGTTAAGGTCAAGACCTTGCATGTTTTGGTCGTTCACTGCTTGACCAACAACCAGTGCTAGCTGACCCATCTGATTTTTTACGCTGTTGAGTGATTCATCGCGGAATTGAAGCAAGCCACCAAGAACACCACCAGTAATATTCTGTTGGCCTAATACCGTAACTACTCCCTTACTAAGGTAGCCTACTTCGACCTTGGTTGGGTCAGTAGGTGAGCTTACTGGTACCAGCGTGTATTTATCACCACCAACCACCATAGGCTGGCCATTGCCAACAAACACGTTATAACTACCTTGCTGATTGACTACTGTGACCTTGATTTCTTTGCTCAAGTCACTGACTAATTGATCGCGCTGATCCAATAAGTCGTTGGGTGGCTGACCAGTCAGGTTTTGCGCCTTTGTGATCATGTCGTTCAGATTGGCAATCTGGCTGGTGTATGAGTTGATTTTGGTGATGCTGCTACCAATCTGGCTATTAACGCTGTCGTTAATACTATTTAACTGGTTACCTACACTTTGAAAACGGCTAGCCAATGCTTGTGATGCAGACAGGTAAGCTTGGCGTGCAGAAGCATCACTGGGATTGGCTGAGAGTGTCTGGGCAGTATTGAAAAAATTCTGTAATGCAGGCGATACACCCGCAGTTGAGTCTGCCAGCATATTGTCGATTTGCGACATTTGCGAGGCATACGTATTAATCTGGTTGTAGCTGGATTGCGATGACGAAATCTGTGACGAAAGCAAGTCGTTGAATATGCGTTGCACTGTTGTGACTTGCGTGCCTTGGCCTACATAACCATAGCCAAAGTTTTGTGCACCTGCACTGCCTTGAATCACCACTTGACGTGAGTAACCAGGGGTTGAGGCATTCGCAATATTATGGCCAGTCGTACTAAGGCCTGCCTGTGCAGCTGACAGGGCGCTTTGACCGATACTGAGTATGTTAGAAGTTGCCATATATGTGCCGAAGAGCCAGCTTTAATCCATTGAGTTTAAATTTTTTGCTTCTATGTGTATGACGGCATAAAAAAGTCAAACTTTAGCAATCCATTCATGCAACAAGATGATCAGGCTGACGTCACTTGTTTAATGACTTGGCTTAATTTTGTTGCGTAGTCTGGGTCTGTGGCATAACCCGCCGCCTGCACGGCTTTGGCATAGCTGGCGCCATCTTGCAGATTATCTAATACCTTACTGTAGCGCGGATTATTGCGCATGAGGTTGCCAAAGTCTTTGAATGCGTCTGCGTAGGAATCATAGGCACGGAATTTCTCAACTTTAATTTGTTTTACGCCATGAATATATTCTGTAGTGACTGCATCCACTGTTTTTCCTGACCAGTTGGCAGTCGCTTTAATGCCAAACAGGTTGTAGCTGGTTTGGCCATCAGCGCCCTTAATCTCACGTTTCCCCCAGCCACTTTCCAGTGCTGCATGACCCAGAATGTAGCTCGATGGAATGCCAGTTGTCTCGCTCGCTTCATTTGCCGCACCAGCCATTTTCTCTTCAAAGGAATCTGGGTTCAGTGAAGTGCTGGCAGGGCTGGGTGTGTCGCGTACGGGTTGCTTATTCAGCAGGTTTTTAAGTTCTGTGATGTCAGGGCTATTTCCTAAATCCATATCACTGGCTTCTGGATGCGTACCATAGCCCGTTTTGCTTAATTGTTTGGCTAATACATCAGCAAGGCCTATGCCTTTTGATGCAATATTCTGGCTGAGTTGCTGATCCAGCATAGCTGTAAAGGTACGGCTTTGTTCGTTATCAAATGGGCCATCTTGCGGCGAGGCATCCCGCATGCTTTTGAGCATCATGTTGACGAAGATAGATTCAAACTGTGTGGCGACCTGCTTGATAGCTTCGGGTGAGTTATCTTTAGCAGACAGCTTAAGCTTATTCAGGCTGTTAGCATCTAGGGCTAATTTGCCTGACATATCGCTAGTGGTGTCGATTTTTGAATTAATCATGGCAGTTGCCTAGATGATTTCCAGATCAGCATGTAACGACCCTGAAGCTTTCATCGCTTGCAGTATGGCCAATAAATCTTGTGGCGTTGCGCCAATCGCGTTCAATGCTTTAATCACGTCATTAAGTGATGCGCCACCTTGCAGCTTTAAGACCTTACCTGGTTCTTTCTGAATCTCAATGGTCGAACGCTGGGCAACCACTGTTTGGCCGTTGGATAAAGCCCCCGGCTGGCTAATAATAGGGGCAGTATTGATTACTACCGACAAGTTGCCATGAGAAACAGCACAATCATCCAGCGTCACAGACTGATTCATGACTACTGAACCAGTGCGTGCGTTCAAGATGATTTTTGCATACGTTTGCGCAGGTTTGACATCCAAGGTTTCAAGCGCTGCCATGAATGAGACACGATTTTGGGTTGAAGGACCTAGTACCTTGATCACGCGGGCATCCTGAGCTGCTGCAGTGCCTGTGCCAAAGCGTTTATTGATCGCATCTACCACTAAACTTGCCGTGGAAAAGTCAGCATCTTTTAGTTCTAGGCTAATCAAGTTATCTTGATTGAAATTACTAGGCACGCTACGTTCAACTGTCGCACCATCTGAGATACGACCCACACTTAAATGATTGATTTGCGCCTGACTGCCGTTGGCAGAAGCACCTACGCCGCCGACTACAAGATTACCTTGTGCCATGGCATACACTTGATTATCTGCACCCCTAAGTGGTGTCATCAGCAAGGTACCGCCACGGATACTCTTGGCGTTACCCATTGATGACACAGTGACATCCAGTAATTGGCCAGGCTGTGCAAAAGCGGGCAGACTGCTTGTGACCATGACTGCTGCTACGTTTTTCAATTGCAGATTAGTGCCTGCAGGCAGGTTGATGCCCATTTGCTGCATCATGCTGATGATGCTTTGTACGGTGAATGGAGTTTGTGTAGTTTGGTCGCCTGTGCCATCTAAGCCCACCACCAAGCCATAGCCAATCAATTGGTTGCTACGCACGCCTTGTATGGTTGCAAGGTCTTTCAGGCGTTCCGCATGGGCAACTGGGTTCATGCCGCTGATCCCCATCAGCCCGATCAATGCCAGCAAGCTTAATTTGTAAGCTTTGTTCAGGTGATTGCTCATCATTTTCTCAACGTTGCGTAACATGTTAGAAAGCAGTCAGGCTAAGAAAAAATCTCGCAATCGATGAGGCGATTAAAGCGCCATCAATCTTGCTATTGGTGCGATATTCGACTTTGGCATTAGCCACTTGGGTAGAAGGTACGGTATTGCCAAGTGCCACTGTGTCAGGATTCACCACACCAGATAGCCTGACGAATTCTGTACCTTTGTCTAAAGAAACCTGTTTTTCCCCACTCACAACGAGGTAGCCGTTAGGCAATACTTCAATCACCGTGGTGGTGATTGAGCCGCTGAATACATTGCTTGAGTTAGCTGCTGCCGTATCTTTGTTTGAAAGTTTGTTGGCTGCTGTCGCAGTGGCTTTTGGATAAGACTTGCCATTAAATGCACTGATTGATGCATCTACTGAACCATCTTTAGTTGAAGAGCTGCCGCCAGCCTTGGTCGCAGAAGTGTTTTCCACGATATTGATCGTAATGGTATCGCCAACAAAGCGTGCACGCCTGTCTTCCAGCATTGGCCTGAACGTGCCCGTGTTGTATATGCCGCCGCTATTCAGGGCTACAGGTGAGGGCGTAGCAGGTCTTGCGGTGCTTGGTTTATCAATAATAGAGGTTGGCGTAATTGCGCAGGCGTTGAGTAACAAACATGTGGTTGCCAGCAACAAGCGAACGCTAGATTGTTTAGAAAATATCATGGCAGCAGACACTCTGCTGCCTAACTTGCTATCGCCAGATATTCTGGTGCCAGTTCTGTTAATGATAATTTTCATAATGGATACCTCGGTTTGTAACTTATTTTGCTTTTTATCTAACTATTACATCTGTGAAAGTTTTGCCAGCATCTGATCTGAAGTGGTGATGGCTTTACTGTTGATTTCATAAGCGCGCTGGGTTTGTATCATGTTCACGAGCTCCTCAACCACGTTGACGTTAGAAGTTTCAACATAACCTTGTGACAGCACACCTGCGCCGTTTGATCCAGGGGCATTGGTGTTCGCTGTGCCAGAGGCCGCTGTTTCTACATATAGATTTTCACCCTTGCTCAGCAAGCCAGCTGCGTTTATGAAAGTGGCTAACTGAATACTGCCGATTTGCACTGCATTCGCAGAGCCAGGTTGTGTGATAGAAACCGTACCATCGCGGCCCACTGTGAAGCTTTGAGCGTTAGAAGGAACAGTAATCGCAGGTTGCACGGGGAAGCCACTGGATGTGACTAATTGACCTTGGCTATCTGTTTGGAAAGAACCATCGCGTGTGTAAGCCGTTGTGCCATCAGGCAATAGCACCTGAAAGAAGCCGTTGCCATCAATCGCTACGTCTTTGCTATTGCTGGTTTGTTCCAGATTGCCTTGGGTGAAAATACGTTCAGTTGCAACTGGCCTTACGCCAGTGCCGAGCTGCAAGCCAGATGGCAATTGGGTTTGTTGCGATGATTGCGCGCCAGGCTGACGAATGTTCTGGTAAAGCAAATCTTCAAACACTGCGCGTGTTCTTTTAAAACCGTTGGTGCTGACGTTGGCCAAGTTGTTCGAGATCACATCCATCTGCGTTTGTTGCGCATCCAGGCCTGTTTTTGAAATCCATAGTGAACGTATCATTTTATTTCCTCTCGTAACTTGTTGTTGCCAGCCAAAGTCTTTTAACCCTGATTAAACCCTATCATAGCGAAACTACTAACCATTCAATCCGAAGATCTGATTGGCTTTTTCCGCGTTCTTCTCGGCATCCTGCAATAGCCGCATTTGTGTATCGAACTGTCGTTGCAAGCTGATCATGGTGACCATGGCATCTACCACGTTGACATTGCTGCCTTCCAAGGCACCTGTCACCACGGAAACTGTGGCATCCGCCTGTACGGGAGACTTGTCTGCAGTGACAAACAGCCCATCTCCGCCACGTACAAGATTCGACTCATCAGGATTGACCAGCTTCAAACGGCCGATGGTATTGGCTGGGCCCGGCACAGTGGTGTTTTGCACGGAAGAGATGGTGCCATCTTTGCCGATGGATATTCTGACATCAGGCGGAATCGTGATAGGGCCTGTATCGCCAAGTACCGTCAGGCCATTAGATGTTTGTAAAACGCCGTTTTCATTGAGTTTTAGTGCACCATTACGTGTGTAGCCTTCAGAGCCATCTGCACGCTGAACAGCTAGCCAACCTTTACCTTGTATTGCCACATCCAGATCACGGTTGGTGGCCTGGATAGGGCCATTGGAAAAATCAGCGCCTACCGTCGCATCCACCACAAAGGTGCGTGTATTCAGGCCATCACTGACGATAGGTACCGCACGAAATGAATCTACCTGTGCCTTAAACCCAGTAGATGATGTGTTCGCCAGATTATGGGCAGTGGTGGTCTGCTGCTCAAGGATGTGTTTAGCACCCGACATTGCGGTGTAAATCATGCGATCCATGGTTTAGCTCCTTTGCTCACGGCTTCAAATGCTCAATGTTGCAATACTATTAGCGAAGATTGACTAGCGTTTGCTGAATCTGATCTTCAGTCTTGATGGTCTGCGCATTGGCTTGGTAAAAACGCTGTGCGGTGATTAGATTCACCAGCTCTGCAGTTAAATCCACATTGGCATCTTCAAGCGCATTGGATTGCAATACCCCGAGACTTGCTGTCCCTGGCGTACCAGCGACAGGCACGCCAGAAGCTGAACTTTCAGCCCAAGTATTATTGCCAAGGTTGACTAGTCCATTTGGGTTGGCAAAATTGACCAGATTCACTTGGCCTAATACTTTGGTTTGACCATTTGTGTAACTGCCCACAATCGTGCCATCGGCTGAAGTAGTAAATTTTGACAACTGACCAGAGGTGTAACCATTTTGCGCCAAGCTGTTTACTGAGAAGATAGAACCAAACTGGGTACTGCCAGCATAGTCCAAGGTAATTGAAACAGCTGCTGCGCCTGCTGCGGCAAAGGCAACAGTTTGGGTAGTAGCCCCTGTTGCCAAGCCAGAAGTATTGAAGTTAAGCGTGGTGGGAGAAGCTGCTGTAACCGTAGAACTTCCATCTATCGTTGTGTTTACATTCCAAACGCCAGGCGCTGTCTTAGTGTAGAAGTTTTGTACAGTGTGTGGATTGCCCAAGCTATCAAATACAGTGACGGAGGTGGATTGATCATAGGTCGTAGGGTCTGTTGCATTAAACGCTGTGGCATTGACGGGCGTACGTGCATCCAGATTTACGAGCGCATCAATGGTAGTACTAGCTGACGCAGGCAAATTGGCTGTATCAATGAAAAGGTCTGTAGGCGCACCTGTAGAAAGATTACCTGCCGTATCTGCAGTGTAACCAGTGAGGTGGTCACCAGAGGCATTCACGATGAATCCGTCTTTATTCAGTTGAAACTGGCCATTTCGCGAATAGATCACGGTTCCATTGTTATTGAGGCGAAAAAACCCACCACCATTAATCGCGAGGTCAAGCGAGTTAGTTGTATTGGTGATATTGCCTTGGGTGAATTGCGTTTGTATGGTGGCTACTTTGGTACCGATACCGATTTGTGTATTTGAGCCGCCACCATTCAGCGAATTGGCATAAACATCAGCGAATTCTGCACGGGATTGTTTAAAGCCGACGGTATTTGCATTGGCAATGTTGTTGCCTGTGACGTCCAGACTTTTTGAGGCTGCATTTAAACCACTTAAACCTTGTTGAAAACTCATGATGTTCTCCTGTTTATTTCGTTCACTGAAAGTTGGCTGTATTTCACTTATATATTTCTTTTAAAAAATCTCTTTAACGCTGTCTGTACTCACTGAGCTGTTATCACTTAAATTAAGTTTTACACCACTTGTCGTGTTTGAAACACTTAACACTGATTGGTAACTCAGGCCTGTCGCTGTAACGCTGGTATTAGATATAGTAGCGCTGACATCAAATGTATATTTGCCATTTGCTGCGGTAGTGCCACTATCTGTCGTGCCATCCCAGACCAATGGCAATGTGCCTTCATCTTGTTTGCCCATCGTGATGCTCTTGACTGGGGTGCCGCTGGAGTCTTTGATTGTGACCGTTACATTATTGGCGCCTACTGGCAGATCAATCCCAAAGTATCCAGCACCATCGGTCAACGTTAAGCTGTTTCCATCAACCAATACGTTATGCCCAACTAGGCCAGATGCTTGATAAGACTGGCTTGATTGCAAGCTACCGAGCAGGCTATCTACTGTTGTATTCAGCTGATTGATACCTGTAACAGTAGAGAGCTGCGCCAGCTGGCTAGTCAGCTCTGCGTTGTCCATCGGGTTGAGTGGATCCTGATTCTTTAGTTGTGTGACCAGCAAGGTCATAAAACGGTTAGTGGCTTCATCTGTGCTGGTCTGTGCTGAAGTCGAGGTGCTGGAAGTGCCGTTCATGGTGGCTAACAATTCGTTAGATACTTGTTGAGTGTTAACTGTGGTCATGGTGTGATCCCTTCAACGGGTTTGGTAAATTAAAACTGGTCTATTTAAGACAAAGCCACTTAAGACTGGCCTATGGTTAAAGTCTTCAGTAACATGGTTTTTGCTGCGTTCATGGTTTCCACATTGTTCTGGTAAGCACGTGATGCAGAAATCATATTGACCATTTCTTCTGTCACATTGACGTTGGGCATGGTCACATAGCCTTTTGCATCTGCTTTCGGGTTTTTGGGGTCGTAAAGCACTCTAGGTGGCGAATTGTCTTCAATCACCTTATTTACTTTTACGCCGCTACTGGCCTGATCTTTCATTGGCACAGCGCTGAAAATCACTTGTTTAGCTTTATAGGGGAGGCCATTTGCACTGGTGGTGCTGTCGGCATTGGCGAGGTTACTCGCTGTAGTATTTAATCGCTGCGATTGTGCGCTCATGGCTGAGCCCGCAATATTGAATACATTAAATAGTGACATGTCGTTCTCCTAAATTCGGTTAGGCAGATTTACTTGATAAGTCATGGTTATTGCCCAGTAATCGCTGTCAGCATTTTCTTGATAGTGCCATTGAGCATAATCAAGCTCGCCTCATAGCGAATGGCGTTATCTGTGAATTGGTTACGCTCCACATCCATATCCACCGTATTACCATCTACTGCACCTTGAATAATCGGGCGGAAGAGCGGGGCATCAGCTCCGCCTGTGGCTGGACCGCCTTGATTCGTGCCGTTTAGATGTTCAGCTGAGGTTTTAGAGGTTGTCAGCGATAACGAAGAATTGCCAGCCATTGCCCCCTTTAATGCGGCGTTAAAATCAATGTCGCGTGCTTTATAGTTTGGGGTGTCGGCGTTGGCGATGTTGGAGGCGAGCAGCTCTTGCCGCTCAGAGCGCAAGCGCAGTGCGGATTGGTGAAAGTTAAATGCTGCATCTAATTTATCCAATTGATTGCCTCCTTTACATCAGTGCCAGCGAAAGTCAGACCTGCTAAAGTTAGACCGATTAAAGAAATTTCCGCTATAACCGTTAAAGATGATGAAACAGATAATAGGGTGATTGCTAATACTTCAATTGCAGGATAAAGAGGGTAATTCTCACTTTTATCTTGGATTGACTTGGCGTTGATGTTCGTAGAATGCATGTTGAAGATTTCCTATCAGTATTGGAGTCCAACATGATAAAGCCCTTACAAAACCTCATTCGCAGCAATCAAGCATTGGCTAGTTTAGCTGTGTCAATATTGTTGCTGTCATCACTTTCAAGCTATGCAGAGGTGCAATCTATCCCTGATGCCAAACAGGATTTGAATGCCATTAAAGTTAAAGTCGAAGAGTTTTTGACGACACAAACCATAGGTTATCCAGGCAAAGTCACCGTCAGTGCAATGCCAGTAGATAGAAATTTGAAACTAGCGGCCTGCCCGCAAATGCAGGTCTTTCTGCCACCAGGCAGTCGTGTGTGGGGTAGAACCAATATTGGTGTGAGTTGCGATATGCCAGTGTGGAAGATTTATCTGCAAGCTAATATCAGTGTGATGTCTCAATATCTCACCGCAGCTGCACCATTAACCCAAGGGCGTGTGGTAACCAGCCAAGATTTAATGTATCAAAGTGGCGATTTAGCGCAGTTACCTTCAGGTATCTTTACTGATCCAGAGCAGGTCATCGGCCGCACTGTGAGCGTTTCGCTACAAGCAGGGACTGTATTGCGGCAAGAAATGCTAAAAATGTCGCCTGTGGTGTTACAAGGCCAAAAAGTAGTATTGAATTCAATCGGTGATGGTTTTCAAGTAAGTGCAGAAGGCCAAGCCTTAACCACTGCAGGTGAAGGGCAGGTCGTGCAAGTTAAAGTGGCGAGTGGCCAAGTGATTTCTGGAATTGCACGCAATGGTGGACAAATTGATGTGCGATTTTGATATTGGCTTCGATCTAGTGCTGCGGAATACATCACAATAAAAACATGGCCAAATTAAATCCTAAAGTTTGTTTCAAATATGCCGATAAGAGCAATATAATTGGCTAATACGATAGCCAAACACGCATGAGGAAATAAACCATGAAAATCAGTGATTCAATTAAGTCGGCGAGTGGCTTAACTGTTGAAAAGGTTGATGCAGCACCAACACAGAAGCCCTCAGTATCCAAAACAGGTTCTACTGGTAACAGCGCAGAAAGCGTGACGCTTTCTCCATTATCATCACAACTGCAATCACTAGAAGCCAAAGTGGCTGCAGGTAGTGTCTATGATGCTGAAAAAGTAGATGCAATTAAATCAGCGATTTCAAGTGGACAATTTACCGTTAACTCTGAAAAAGTGGCAGATGGCTTGATCAGCACCGTAAAAGAATTGTTAACCACTAGTTAGTTTTTCTAAAAAGCGATTACTCATGGCTCAGACTATTTCATTCAAACACGATATTGCCCTAGCCGATGAGCTGGTAGCGATATTGTCGCGCGAACAAAATAATCTGGTCAGCGCCAATATTGATGCAATAGAAGCGATTATTGAAGAAAAATCAGTGGTTATGCAGCAAATGGGCATTGCGTTGCAAGATAGATACAAAATGCTTGAAGCAAACCGATACGAGCCTAACGAAGCTGGCTTGATGCAGTGGCTTGGCAAACAGAGCGATGTATCAGTCAAGCAAGAATGGTTAGGGTTTCAAAAGCTGCTGACGCAAGCTAAAGAGATGAACCGCGTGAATGGTATATTGATCAATAAACACTTTAACCGCAATCAGCAGCAACTGAATGTGTTGCAATCGGGTCAATCTTCAGGTGAGTTTTACGGACCTAATGGTCAATCAAGCTCACAGAGTTTTTTACGTGGTAGCTTGCAGGTGTAAAGTGAATTTCTAGTACTTAATAAAAAAACCGCCTTTTGGCGGTTTTTTTATGTCTTAACTCTAGATTGCTGGTGTTTCTTCTGTGGACTCTTCTTCTTTAGCGTCATCATCATGTAGCGATAAATGTTCAATACGAGACGATGAGTCTTTAGTGCCAGAATGTTTGCTGTGCAGTTTGAATTTCAGGCGTAGTTCATTGATTGAATCTGAATTGCGCAATGCATCGTCTTCAGTAATGCGGCCTTCTTCAGCCAGGTTGAACAATGCTTGATCAAAGGTTTGCATACCGAGTTCTGCTGACTTGGCCATGACTTCTTTAATCATGTTGGTCTCACCTTTGAGTATTAAATCGCCAATTAAGGGCGAGTTCAGCAAAATCTCAATAGCAGCGCATCTGCCACCACCCGCTTTAGGTACGAGCCGTTGTGAAACGAATGCTTTCAAATTCAGCGATAAGTCCATGTGTAATTGCGGATGACGCTCTTCTGGGAAAAAGTTAACAATGCGATCCAGCGCCTGATTGGCGCTGTTGGCGTGTAGTGTGGCCATACATAAGTGACCAGTTTCAGCAAATGCGAGAGCAAATTCCATCGTCTCACGATCGCGGATTTCACCAATAAGAATCACATCAGGTGCTTGCCGTAATGTGTTTTTAAGCGCCGCGAACCAGCCATTGGTATCACGCCCAACTTCGCGGTGTGTAATCAGGCAATTTTTGCTTGGGTGCACATACTCTACCGGGTCTTCCACCGTAATGATGTGACCATAGCTGTTTTCGTTACGATAATCGATCAAAGCTGCCAGCGTGGTTGATTTGCCTGACCCAGTACCACCTACCAGAATAATGAGTCCACGTTTGGACATCATCACGTCTTTTAAAACAGGTGGTAGCCCCATTTCATCAAAGTTCGGGATTTTTGTGGTGATAGTACGCAAAACCATCCCCACTTTTTCTTGTTGTACGAATACATTGACACGAAAGCGGCCTATTTCGCGTGGCCAGATGGCAAAGTTACATTCTTTTTCGACCTCAAACTCTTTACGCTGTTTTTCATTCATTAATGAATGCGCAAAAGCCTGTGTGTGTTCTCCAGAGAGCTTTTGCTGCGTGACAGGCGTCATTTTCCCATCGATTTTCATCGCTGGCGGAAAATCTGCCGAGATAAACAAATCAGATGCTTTTTTCTCAAGCATTGATTTGAGTAAAGTATGCATATACGCCAGTGCTTGTTCGTTATTCATACAGCCATCCTGATTTGATAATTAGCGCTTAAACGATTGAAGTTGAGGTGCTAGGATATATTACTACTTGATTGCGCCCATTTGATTTTGCTTGATACAGCGCATCATCAGCAAGCTTGATCAATGTATCAGCATTGTTGCCATGCTGATTATAAGCGGATACGCCGCAGGAGAAGGTGGCTTGATGAGCTATGTCATCAAATGTGAAAGCTAGGCTTTGAAACTCAGTCCGCCAGAATTCAGCCCGTTTTTGGGCTTGGTCTAGAGAGGCGCCAGGTAGCACGGCAATAAACTCCTCACCACCGTATCGGCAGACCACATCTTCATTGCGCGTATGATTTTGCAATAAAGCGGCGATGGATCGCAGAATCTGGTCGCCAGCCTCATGACCAAAGGTATCGTTTGTTTTTTTGAAGTAATCAATATCAATCATCACAATCGCTAAGGGAATTTTCTCACGTTCACAGCGTGCCATTTCGCGTAGTAATGTCTCTTCAAGGTAGCGACGGTTGAACAGGTTGGTCAGGGGGTCGCGTGTGGCTTGATCTCGCAGTTTTTCTTGTAGCAGATGAATTTCTTGATATTGCAATTGCAATTGATCATGGGCTTCTGCCAGCGCATGTTGCGCTTGGCGTTGCTCCGTCACATCGTTGCCGACTGAGCACACTTCAATCAATTTTCCTTGTGCATCAAATATAGCGCCGTTCGACCAGGCAACCCATACGCGCTCGCCATTTTTACGCATGTTTTCATTGATGTTGATTCTGTAATTATTCACGTCATGGAATATCTCTTCTATCATCTGACTCAGATCTCGATTGGTAGAGGTCTCGATTTCAGGCACGATAGTATCCATCACATGCTTACCGACCAGTTCACCTGGCGCGAACCCAAAAAATTCTTCAGCGTATTTATTCACAAAGAGAATATGTCCATCTGGGCTCATATGCAGAATCATGCTGCGAGCGCTTTCCACCAGTGTTCTGTAGTGGGTTTCTTGTGTTTGCAGTTCGGTTTCTATTTTCTTGCGTTGTGAAATATCTCTGGCCACTAGAAAAATGGATTTAGGCGTATTGTCCTGTTGGCGAATGATGCCAAAATTGAGCTCTAGCCAAAAATTCTGGCCAGTTTTCTTAATGGCAGTATATTCCTGCATACCCGCTTCTGTACCAGTAAGGACCTGGGCAAAATGTTTGCGTGCACGGGTGATTTCTTGCGGAACCAGTAAATCAAAAATACTGGTATGTGCCAGATCGTCGGCATGCATATAACCAAAAAGTGTTTGCCCATAGGCAGTAGAGCAAATGATTTTCCCCGTGAGATCAATAATGAACGCAGCGTCAGGGGTAATACGCATGAGGTTCTGGTACAGCACATTGGCCTGGATAAATTCAGACAGTATCAGTTGGCTATCACTGTATTCTTTAAGTACCACACAGATACAGGTCTCATTTCCATGTATGAGCTCGTTGGCATAAAGCTCCACCCAGATATCTTTGTTTGATATGTTTGGTTTGAGTTGTACCACTTTCTTGTTGAGGCTTGTCGCTGAGAAATGGCCTTCAATTTCCGCATGCTTGCCATGCAATAGCTCAGGAAATTTCAGCGCGGTTAATTCCCCGAGGGACAAGCCAAACATATTCAATGCGGACTGATTGGCATGGCGAATCTGTCCATCGCCTAGCGTGATAAATAGCAGGTGTATCGGCAGACTGTCAGGCGATACTAAATATTGACTAGTATCTTGGTTGTTTTTGGCCATTTTTATTGGTTTTTACGTTATTGGTTATTGCAGTAAGTTACAGCATACCAAAGCAAGACCAATGCCTGTGTTAATTAATTTTAACTACTTTGCCAGTTGTTGCCGAGTCAAGGGCTGCAACGATGAGCCTGCAATTAGCTATCGCATCTGCAATGCTTAATTCAGGCGCAGTATCGTGCAATATGCAATCACTGAAATGCGCAATTTCAAGGTTGAAGTGATTAGATGCTGGGTATTGTTCTTCGGCCTTTTGCCCATCATCTGACCACCAAGAGATCACAGGCACATCATTGGTGCCAGGTAGTTGCCAAACGGTATGGCATTTCACGCTGCCTTTTGTGCCTACTATGGTGTATTCAGTCTGGCGTGCACTTTCAAAGCTAATGTCAAAATGCCCACGCGTTCCGTTAGCAAAATCCACCACGCCGCTGGTGGATATATCAGCGCCACTTTCTACATATTTCGCTACACATGAAACGCTGACTGGCTCAGATTCGAGACAGTAACGTAAAGTGTGCATGGCATAAGGACCTACATCCCACATTGCGCCACCACCATGGGCTGTATCTTTTTCCAGTCTATACATCCGTGCTGGCCGCATTAAAAATGAGTAACTGGCACGGGCCGAACGCACTTCACCGATGACTCCAGACGCGATGATTTCTTTCACACGTTGGTGCTGAGGATGAAAGCGGTACATAAAACCCTCCATCACCTTTACTTGATGTTTTTTGGCCGCCGCAGAGATCGCTTCAATATCGGCGACTGTGAGCGCCATCGGCTTTTCAATCAACACATGCTTGCCTTTCGCAATGGCTTTTAATGCCCATTCGGCATGCTCATCATTAGCTAGCGGGATATAGACGGCTTGTATGCTGGCATCGTCCAGCAGGTCTTCTAGGCTATCGTAAGTGGTTACATCTGTAAGTTTGGGCGCGTATTTCTTGAGCGTTTCAGCCGCTGCTCCTGGCCTGCGACTGGCAATAGCCACTAGCGTTGAATTCCCAGCTTCAACAATGGCAGGCAGTAATCGTTCATTGACGCGTGCTGCGCCTAAAATACCCCAGCGAACTTTGTTGGTTTCTGTGTTGCTTTTGCTTGTAAGTGTCATTAAGTGCTTTTAAATTAAATGCCTTCAGATGAAGGTTTTGTAGTGATTTGAGATTTTACGTTTGCTGAAATCGGTAGTTGGCTGAGCGCTTGATCTGGCGCTTTGCTTTCTGGTTGAGCTGGCACACGGTCAGGCACAATCTCGCCATTGTCTGAATTTGATTGATTGGCATCACTGTATAAGATCATGATAGAAACTCGCCGATTCTTGGCACGGCCTTCAGGTGTTGCATTGTCAGCAATAGGTTGTGCCGAACCATAACCCGCAGCACTTAGGCGCGATTCAGCAATGTTTGATTCGGTAAATAACCTGACCAAAGCGGTGGCGCGCATGGCTGAGAGTTCCCAGTTTGAGAAAAACTGGTCTGTGTGAATTGGTACATTGTCCGTATGGCCTTCTACCTGAATCTGGTTAGTACTTTCTTTTAGAAAATTTGCGATTTCAGTCAGTGGCTGTTTAGCTGCAGGCGATAGTTCTGCAGAGCCAGGCGTGAAGAGGAGAGTGTCGTGAATATCAATACGAATACCACGATTATTCTGTACTACACGCAATTTCCCATCGTTAATCAATTGGCCTAGTGAGTTTGCTAATTTATTGGCTAGTACCGCCATGTTTTCGCGCTCGCGCCGCTGCTTATCGCTATGCAGTTGGTTTAACTTCAGCGGTTGAATGATGGAGGAATAGCGTGAATTACTTTTAGGTGAAATGTCACCATTGTTGGCCTGTGGACCGACTCTGGGAGAAATGTCGCCACTAAAAGCGCTGCCAAGTGAAGAGGTAAGTTGCTTGTATTTGCCTTGATTGACGGAGGAAATGGAATACATCACCACAAAGAATGCGAATAACAAGGTAATAAAGTCGGCATAAGAAACCAGCCAGCGCTCATGGTTTTCGTGTTCATCCTCATGCGGTTTTCTACGAATCATGGCATTGGCTCACTTTAACGTAAATAGGCCTGTAAGCGTTCTTCAACGACGCGCGGATTATCGCCGTTCACAATGGAGACAAAGGCATTCAGCAGCATTTCGCGGCGCATGCCCTCAAGCTGGATGATGGTTTTGAGTTTATTGGCGATTGGTAAAAACACAATATTGGCCAAACCTACGCCATAAATAGTTGCCACAAATGCCACTGCAATACCGCTACCGAGTTTGGTGGGGTCAGAGAGATTTTCCATCACATGAATCAAACCCAAGACCGCACCCAAAATCCCGATGGTAGGGGCATAGCCGCCAGCAGCCTCCCAGATTTTGGCTGCGTTACGCATTCTGGATTCATAAAAGTAAATATCAATGCTGATGATTTCGCGAATCTTCTCAGGTGCGATGCCATCGACCATCAGGCGCAACCCCTTTTTCACAAAAGGATCTTTTTCAGCATTGAGATTATTCTCTAGCCTGAGCAAGCCTTCTTTGCGTGCGATATTGCTCCATATCATGATCTTCTTGGCCAGCTCTGGCCGGTCATCACGTGCTGGCACAAATATTTCGCCGGCCATTTTTATACCAACGACAAAGGTCGAAGGCTTGGTCTGCAGAAGAACTGCGCCCAATGTACCAAGTACGACAATAATAAACGCCGCAGGCTGCACCAGAGAACTGATATGCCCACCTTCAATTGCCTGACCTGCCAGAATACCGCCAAAGGCGATAACGATGCCGACTAAACTGCCCCAGTCCATGCCTGTTCCTTCATATTGGCACGCAGCCTTGCAATTGCTTGGCTATGTAGTTGGCATACACGCGATTCTGAAACATTCATCACCGCACCAATTTCTTTCAAATTCAGTTCTTGCTCGTAATACAAACCCATGAGGATTTTTTCACGCTCGGGCAGGCCCTGGATGGCTTCTATCAAGGCTGTGCGGAAGTTGTCAGAGAGTAATCCCTGCATCGGGTCGCCGCTATTATCTTGCACGAAACGGTCAAGGAAATGGTCGCTGTTGTCTGATTCACTAAAGTCTTCATAATGCAGCAGTTGGTGACCACTGCAGTCACCCAGCATTTCGTAGTATTCCTCAAGGCCTAAATCAAGTTTCTTGGCGACTTCGCCCTCAGTAGGGGGGCGGCCGAGTTGTTGCTCGAGTTGATGAATAGCCGCCTCTACGTCACGCATATTCTTGCGCACACTACGTGGTAGCCAGTCGGCACTGCGTAATTCATCAATCATGGCGCCACGGATACGTTGGGCTGCGTAGGTTTCAAACTGCGCGCCATGCGTATCTTCATAGCGATTGACGGCATCGAGCAAACCCATCATGCCAGCTTGAATCAGGTCATCCAGCTCAACGCTGGGCGGCAATTTTGCTTTCAGCTGGTATGCCAGCTTTTTGACAAGGCCGGCATGCTGATTGAGCAATTCATCTTTTTGATTGGTCTTGCCTGTTGCCGTGTACATACTTTGTCTTTCTAACTGAATGATACCTGCCCAGCCATTTTAGACAAATCTTGTTTGTAATCAAGCCGTTTTGCTAAGCCCTTGAATGCTAACGATGCTTGCGCTCTTGGAAACGCATTGACCACTGCGCGACCCAAGCTTGTTGCATGGCTGATATGCTCATCTTTAGGAACATTACCAATAAACTCTAATTCAATTTGCATAAATCGTTGGGCAACCTCAGAAATATTGTTGAAGACGATTTGTGCCTCAGCGCTATTGGCTTGGCTGACTAATATGCCGAAAGAGCGTTGGCCGATTTTCTGGCACATTTGTTTAATCAGTATATAGGCTTGTTTGATTGATTCAGCCTCTTGTGTGAGGTGAATCACAATTTCATGCTCACTCAGTATAGGCAATGGTAGTTCATGATGCTTGTTCAATACAGCATCTAGCAGAATGACATCATAGTGTGACGCTAATTGGCTAAACGTTTGGCTCAATGCGGTCTTTGTCATGCCATCAAAAGCTGGGTGGCTACGGCTTTTATGGCTAAGTTTTGCAATGTTGTAACCATCTTCATATTTTCGCTCGCCACATTGCGCCATGATCTCGGCGAGTGTTGATTTTTGCATCACAGCATCAATCAAAGCGGGTGCCTGATTCAAACTATATTGAATAGTGGCTTCGCGTGTTTCGGGGCCTGTATGCATAATCAGCACTTCACTGCTTTGCAGTAAGAGCGAAGCTGCCAGGTTGCTCAGCAATCTAGGCTGTTCCTTGTGGCAATCACTGTTGAACGCTGAAATGACTGTGATGATTCTGGGGATAGGCCCCGCCATAATGCGGCGTAAGCCAGCAGCCTGATCTTCTATGAATCCATGATTGGTATTAGGCATGATCAGCTTCCATCAGGTGTGCAACACCAGGCTTGTTGCGGGTAGCGCCCATCACAAATGGAATTTCGCTGCTAGCCAATTTATAAGGGCTATTGTTTTGCGTACCAAGCTTCAGTGCACGATGCACCAACACTTTTTTATTGGCTAGATGTAAATCTTCGGGCACGCGCTGGCCATTCGCAACGTAATAGACTTTGAGTTTTTCACGTATGACAACATCCATTACATTGCCGATGATGGCGGCTTCATCCAGCTTGGTGATGATGCAACCATCAAGACCTTTGCCTTTGTAGGCATTGATCACATCGGTCAAGGTTTCGCTGGTATTGGTCGCGTTCAGGCACAGCAACTTCTTGATCTTACGATTGGTATTGGAAAGCATCGCGATTTGCTCAGATACCATGCGGTCACGCTGGCTTACGCCTACTGTATCAATCAATATGGTGTGCTTGCCTTTGAGTTCTTCAAGGGCAATTTGCAAATCAGCTTCATCTTTAACCGCATGCACCATTACGCCAAGAATCTTGCCGTAAATACGCAGTTGCTCATGTCCGCCAATACGGTAGGCATCAGTAGTAATAAGGCCTAGTTTGCCGGCACCGTGCTTCATCACAAAGCGTGCCGCCAGTTTTGCGGTGGTGGTGGTCTTGCCCACGCCAGTTGGGCCAATCAGGGTAAAGATGCCGCCTTTGTCCAGAATATCTGTTTCGTCAGGCATGGTAATCAGGTTTTTATCGAT
This sequence comes from Methyloradius sp., assembly GCA_035460505.1. Taxonomy (GTDB): domain Bacteria; phylum Pseudomonadota; class Gammaproteobacteria; order Burkholderiales; family Methylophilaceae; genus Methyloradius. Next base: position 28,896 of record DATHWP010000060.1, read on the forward strand.
AATGGCCTGGGTCCAGCTCATCGCCTCTTTTTGCGTTAAATTTGCAGGCATTTTTTCTGCGAGCTGACGTGAAAGGGCAGGGCTGAAGCCGCCTGTGAGTAGTGTGCTCAACATCATGGCTTTCACTGGGTCGCGTTTTTGTATGCTGCCCCATGACATTTCGGTGAGTTGTGACTCAATCGCATTCCGCATGATGCGTATTTCACTCATCATATTGGCGATTTGCTGCTCACTGGCTTCACGGTCAGCATTGCTTGCTACGGTCGGTTCAATTACTTTCGTCGCTGTTACCGTTGGAATTGCTACTACAGGTTTTGCCACGCTGGTTTTTACTACAGTCTTTTGTGTAGGCCTATTGATTGGCTCTAGCATGGCAGGGTCAAGCGATAGCTTTTCTGCGCTGCGTCTTTGCGTAAATACCTTGGGTGGCAGGTTTCTGACTGATTGATCAGATTCTAATCTGTCGAATTCGCGTTCATCATTGTTAGAGAAACCGCTGCTGGCTACTTCACCTCGGTAATCACGATGGTTTTTATTCACATAAGACAAGAATGTAGGCTCTGAAGCCACTTCATCAAAATCCTCAAGTCTATGCCGGGTAGGCTTTCTTGATGGCTCATCAGAAATCATCGACTCAATATCAGCTTCCCTAAAAGCAAGAATCTCGTTGCCACCATCAACCGCTCGGTTGGAAAGGATGACGGCATCTTCGCCTAACTCCTTTTTGACCATGCTCAGTGCTTCACGTGAATTTTTGGCAAAGAATCGTTTGATGTTCATTATTGCGCTCCAATAAGGCTAGTAACACGGATGGTTTTGGTATCAGGGAGTTCTTCATGCGAGAGCACACGAAGGTTAGGGATTGCACGGCGTAAAAATTTGGCAAGTGCAGCTCGCAGGGCGGCGGGCACTAGTAATACTGGTGTCATGCCCATTTGCTCTTGTTGTCTTGAGGCTTGTTCTGTTTGTCTAGCAAGTGTTTCAGCTAAGCCTGGCTCAATGGCTGCACCAGTCGAGTTATTGACTTGCATGGCCTGTATGAGCAGGCGCTCCAAATGGCCATCTAATGCCATCACTGAAACTTCGTCACCTGTAGGGAATAGTTGTTGCACGATTGCGCGGCCCAGTTGAACACGCACGAGAGAAGTCAGCTCGCTACTATCTTGTGTGCGGCCAGCATGCTCAGCCAGCGTTTCGATGATGGTGCGCATATCGCGGATATGTACGCCTTCAATCAATAGGTTCTGCAATACTTTTTGAATCACAGCGAGTGACAACATCTTGGGCACTAAATCTTCCACTAGCTTGGGTGAGTCTTTGCCTACATGGTCTATCAGTTGTTGTACTTCTTGTCTGCCTAACAACTCAGCCGCATGCGTGGTGATGATGTGGTTGAGGTGCGTCGCAATCACCGTACTGGTATCCACTACGGTATAGCCCATGCCTTGTGCTTGGTCGCGCATGGATTGTTCTACCCAGACCGCTGGCAATCCAAAAGCAGGGTCGGTGGTGACAGGGCCTGGCAATGCGCCAGTCACCATGCCAGGGTTGATTGCCAAGAACTGGCCATGATGCGATTCACCAGTGGCGATTTCTACGCCTTTAAGGGTGATCCGATAAGCAGCAGGCTTAAGTTCAAGGTTGTCGCGGATATGCACGGTAGGAGCCAGAAAGCCGACTTCCTGTGCGAATTTCTTGCGCAAGCCTTTAATGCGCTTGAGCAGGTCACCGCCCTGAGCCTTATCTACCAGTGGAATCAGGCGATAGCCAACTTCAAGGCCAATCACATCGACAGGGACAACGTCGCCCCAGCTTGCTTCTTCAGGTTCAGGGGCAATTTCGGGCGGAGCTTCTGCCACAGGTAGGTCGTCATGTTTCTTCTGTTCGCTGACCATGTAAGCCAAGCCAGCGATAATGAGTCCAAGCAGGATAAAAGCAAAATGTGGCATGCCAGGGATAATGCCCATGCCGCCCACAATACCAGCCGTCACAAACAAGGCGCGCGAATTGGTGAATAGCTGGCTAATCAGTTGGCCGCTGATGTCCTGATTGTTGGCCACTCGTGATACGACTACACCTGCAGCAACCGAGATTACCAGTGAAGGGATCTGTGCTACCAAGCCATCACCAATCGCCAATAAGGTGTAGTTCTTTACTGCATCGGCAAAGCCCATATCGTGCTGCACGACACCGACAATCAAGCCGCCGATAATATTGATGACGGTAACCAAGATGCCTGCAATCGCATCACCGCGTACGTATTTACTTGCGCCGTCCATGGCGCCATAGAATTCAGCCTCCTGGCCGATTTCTTTGCGGCGGGCACGGGCATCATCTTCGCCAATCAGGCCAGCGTTCAAGTCGGCATCAATCGCCATTTGTTTGCCTGGCATGGCATCCAAGGTAAACCGCGCGCCTACTTCTGCGATACGGCCAGCACCTTTGGTCACAACTGTAAAGTTGATGATGGTGAGAATCACGAATACCACGATACCCACTGTGTAGTTACCGCCAATCAGGAAGTGGCCAAAAGCTTCAATTACCTTGCCCGCAGCATCTGGGCCATTGTGACCTTCCGTCAGCACTACACGGGTAGAGGCTACGTTGAGTGACAGGCGCAGCATGGTAGTGACAAGCAAAACGGTTGGGAACGCGATAAAGTCGAGTGGTTTGGAGGTATTCAAACCTATCAACAATACTAAGATAGCGAGGGCGATGTTAAAGCTGAACAGCACATCAAGCACAATGGCTGGCAATGGCAAAATCATCATCGCCAGTAACAAGATAATAATCAGCGGCGCAGCTACAGCACGTGCACCGACTTTATTTAACCATGTACTGAAGTTAAGCGCGTTCATGGCGCAATCGCTTTCAAGTTAGGGTTGATGGTGACCAAGAGTTCGTTGTGCGGATCTAATTCATCAGGCACTGGTACTTCATTCGGGGTGTCAGGGCGGAAACCACCAGTTTTCTTGAAGATGCGCATCTGGAATACATAAGCCAGTATTTCTGCAACAGCAGAGTAGAGCGCTTCTGGGATTTCATCGCCAAGTTCGGTGTGTGCGTATAAAGCACGTGCAAGCTTGGGTACTTCAAGCGTCGGTATATTATGTTCGCCAGCAATTTCGCGAATTTTCAATGCGATTGCATCAGAGCCCTTGGCCACAACCACAGGCGCGCGCATGCCGCTTTCAGAGTATTTGATGGCTACCGCATAGTGGGTTGGGTTAGTGATGACAACATCAGCCTTGGGAATTTCAGACATCATCCTGCGCCGCGCGATTTCACGCTGTTGCTGACGGATTCTTGCCTTGATCTCAGGGTTGCCTTCGCTCTCTTTTGATTCTTGGCGGATTTCTTCCTTGGTCATCTTCAGCTTATCGGCATAGCTTTTCAGTTGATAAGGCACATCGATGGCTGCAATGAGTACCAATCCGCCGACAATCGCCAGAAAGCCTTTAAGCAATAAATCATTCACCATGTCTATGCCAGTGTGTAAAGGCTGTAGAGATAGCGCCATGATCTTATCTATATCGCCCCAAATCACCATGCAGGCGATAGAACCTACCAGAATCGTTTTGCCTATGGCTTTAACCAGCTCAACAGCAGAATTTTTTGAGAAGAAATTACCAAAACCCTTGATTGGGTTGAGGCGATTGAAGTTAGGAACAAAGGCTTTTTCACTCACATTCCAGCCACCTAATATAAGAGCAGAACCGATACTCACTACAAAGAGTAGAAAAGCGAGTGGTGCAAAAGCGATTAATAAATCAAAAAGGGCTTCGGCGATTTTTACTAATAGAAATTGAGGGTCAAACGCGGCTTGCCTCTCAAAACTTAAGCCACTTGATAGATTCTGCTTCATAGCAGCGCTTAAATGAGGACCTATCATTAACATACCGAGGCCGGCAGCAAGTAATAGGGTGCATGTGCCAAGTTCTTTAGAGCGTGGAACATCGCCTTCCGCCCGCGCTTTTTCAATGCGCTTGGGGGTCGCTGGTTCGGTTTTCTCTAAATCGCTATCTTCAGCCATGTTGCTTCCAACTCCATAAACTTCGGTCTTGTGACGTGGAGCAATTATTTAGCGGGAAGACAACATTGCATCTGCGGAATAAAAGGGTGAAATGCCTGCTTTCTTTTTTTGAAATAGCTTTAATTTCATTAAATATTGATGAAATTGGGGAAGTTTTCCAAGAGTTAGGATGGAAATATGAAAATAATTTAAATATTTACTTAAATAAAAACAATCACTTATTAAATAAAATAAATTATTTTCAATTTATTTTAAAAAACTCCTAAAGTTTTCAGAATTGCCGCCGTAAAAGATTTCGTAGGAAAAATTAAAGTTAAACGACAAAGTTGAGTAGATGCATAAAACGTTTAATTTTATTTTTTTAAAAAATGTTGCAGAAAACCCTAAAGTTTTGTTTTTTGTTGCCGTAACAGATAAATAAATATTTGGAATGAACAGATAATTTTTAATTTTTATTAAACAGTAGCACCGCTCTAAGTCATATCCATAGCCTCTTTACAGTGTTTGTAAGACAAACGCTGTATTGTTGCGCGTCCGTGTCGCCTACAAAAAATATAGCGAACGTCCAGTATTTAGTTTAATTCCAAAAGTCCAAAGTACGCCTCACGTACTGCAATTCAACAACGTTTTAACGCGAGGCACACAAAATGACTGAAAACGAAATAATGTCTGACATTAAAGATGCAAACTTAAGCTACTTAATGCTTGCACAACAAATGATACGTTCCGACAAAGCATCTGCAATCTTTCGCCTGGGCTTGAGTAAAGATATTGCTGATTTGCTTGAATCACTGAGCAACGCTCAACTACTAAAACTAAGCAGTTCTAACATGATGCTTGCTCGCTTCCGTTTTGAAGACAGTACGATTCTGACTATGTTGACCAGCTACACCAAAGATCGTCAGCTAGCGAATGCACATGCAGCTATCTTGATGTCTGGCCAAAAAGCACAAGAACTTGCATAAAGATTGGTTTGAACAAATAAGTTGGATAAGTATTAAAGGTATTACGTAGTTGGTTTTATTTGAGTGAAGTTAATGACTCAAACACAGAGATTGGGAGCGCATCATGGATAAGAAAAGTGTAGTAAACGAGTCAGAGCAGATTCAATTAGCCATGCAGTTGATTAAACTGGGGGCCAGATTACAACTGCTGGAATCACAAACCACTTTATCCCGAGAGCGCTTGATCAAGCTGTATAAAGAACTGAAAGGCATTTCGCCCCCTAAAGGTATGTTGCCTTTCTCAACTGATTGGTTCTTGACTTGGCAGCCGAATATTCATTCTTCAATTTTCCTGAATATCTATCGATTTTTACTTAAGCATGCAGAAGTTAAAGGTATTGTGGCTATCATGAAAGCCTATCATCTCTATCTGCAACAAGTTGAGGCTGAAGCCTCTGACGAACACGTATTATCACTCACTCGCGCTTGGACATTGGTTCGGTTCGTAGAAAGCAAAATGCTAAAAATGCAGCCATGCACATGCTGCGGTGGCGAATTTGTAGTAAATGCCTATGATCTAAATAAAGATTATTATTGCAACTTATGCCATGTACCTTCACGCGCTGGTAAGACCAAAAAAGCCAAAGAACTTCAATATGCTGCTGAAATGATCGCCTGATTATTATTGGATGTGCATAGGTCAGATTAGACCTTGAATTAAAGCCTTTCATGATTTAATCTAATCCCAAGTTTTAAGCAAAAGAGCTGCCTAGAGCAGCTCTTTTGCTTATTTACTACAAGCAGATTTACTAAATTCAAAATCTATTAAAGACCTCATTATTTCAAAACGTTTTTTACCTGCCACTTTAGCGATCTTGATCCAGTTTGGTGTGCTGGTTTTCTTGTTGTTTTCATTATGGTTATTCAATCAACTATTCTTGTTTGTGATGCCCGTTTTTGTCTTAGTCCTACTCCAATCATTACTCACAGTTGGGTTATCAAGCTGGTTTCGTATGCCAGTTTGGTGGAGATATATCCATTTTGTATTTCCTCTAGCCGTATATGGCATGCTCGCCCTGCATTTGCCGACGCAATTCTATTTGATTGGTTTTTTGATTAGCCTGAGTCTCTACTGGACTACATTTCGAACGCAAGTCCCGTTTTATCCTTCACGGCCAATCGTCTGGAAGCATGTCTCTGATTTAATTCCATCAGGCACCTCAATTCGCATGGTTGATATTGGTAGTGGCTTGGGCGATTTAACTATGTACTTGGCAAAGCAACGGCAAGATAGCTATTTTCTGGGGGTGGAAATAGCACCATTACCTTGGTTAATAAGTGTCGTGAGGGCTAGGCTGCTACGTTCAAAAGCCAAATTCATACTTGGGGATTACAACACCCAGGATTTTTCTGAGTTTGATGTTGTATTCGCCTATTTATCCCCCGCAGCCATGTCGGCACTTTGGCAAAAAGCAAAAAATGAGATGCGCCCAGGTAGCTTGCTCATCAGCTACGAATTTAATATTGATCAGGTGCCAGCAACTATTGATATAAGCGTGCGTGAAGATTTACCATTGCTCTATGTATGGAACATGTGAATTATTGGCAATAGCGCTATATTAATTAAAAGATTTTAAGTTTTACTTAATAATGCCGATTATCATGATGATGTAGAGATAGCATGTAAGTGTGCTTTTAATTTGGCAATCGCCTCACATGCAAATTTGATATGCTTGAGTCAATATTCATAAATGTGAAAGCTAGTCTTTCTATAAAACTCGGGGCTAAAACGTGTTAGTAATCATTGGGTACGTCATTGTATGCGGTAGTGTCTTCGGTGGTTTTGCTCTTGCGGGTGGGCATTTGGCTGCTTTGTTTCAGCCATTAGAGCTATTGATGATTGGTGGTGGCGCTTTAGGCGCTTTTTTTGTTGGTAACGATGGTAAGTCAATCAAAGCCACTTTAAAAAGTATACCTAGCTTGTTCGGTGGTTCAAAAGCCAGCAAGCAGCGTTATATGAATTTACTGGCACTGCTTTTTGAAATTCTCAGCAAAATTCGTAAAGACGGGTTGATGTCGATTGAAAATGATGTCGAGAATCCTGAAAGTAGTGCGCTGTTCAGCAAATATCCTGAGGTACTTAAAGACCATCACCTGACTGAATTTATTACCGATTATTTGCGTTTGATGATTTCGGGCAATATGGATGCGTTTCAAATCGAGAACCTGATGGATAATGAACTCGAAACGCATCATCACGAAGGTTTGATTCCTGCGCACTGTATTGCCAAAATCGGCGATGGCCTGCCAGCCTTTGGTATTGTGGCTGCGGTCATGGGGGTGGTGCATACCATGGAGTCAGTAGGTATTCCGCCTTCAGAGCTTGGTATGTTGATTGCGCATGCTCTAGTGGGTACATTCCTAGGCATTTTGCTTGCATATGGATTCGTCGGCCCGCTTTCAGGCTTGCTGGAGCAAAAGCTTGATGAATCTTCTAAATTATTCCAGACCGTTAAAGTAACTTTACTCGCTAGTCTTAATGGCTATGCGCCAGCGATCGCAGTAGAGTTTGGGCGTAAGGTACTTTATTCCACAGAGCGTCCGGGCTTCAGCGAGCTTGAAGAGCATGTCAAACAAGCCAAATCGAAATAAGTGTTTTGATATGGTCTCAATTGATGAGCAATATGCATACGAAAAGTTGGTCTAGCCATGGCTGAAGATACCAAGCCGATTATTGTAAAACGCATTAAAAAAGTAGCAGGCGGCCACCACGGTGGCGCATGGAAAATTGCGTATGCTGATTTTGTGACTGCCATGATGGCGTTCTTCCTATTGATGTGGTTATTAGGGTCAACAGCCAAAGGTGATCTGCAAGGCATTTCTGAATACTTTAAGACGCCGCTAAAAGTGGCTATGGCAGGGGGCTCTGGTGCTGGGGAGAGTAACTCTGTACTTAAAGGTGGCGGCAATGATATTAGCAAGCAACAAGGTCAGGTAAAGAAGGTAAAGCAGGAGCTAGGTGACAAAAAACCTGATCTGAAGACTGCTCAGGAGGCGGTTGAAAAAGCCGAAAAAGAAAAGCTGGAGGCTTTAAAGAAACGTATTGAAGAAGCCATAGACAGCAGCGTTACTCTGAGCAAATTTAAAAACCAGTTACTCATTGATATTACTTCAGAAGGTTTGCGTATACAGATTGTAGATGACCAGAATAGACCAATGTTCGCATCTGCCAAGGCTGAGTTACAGCCTTATGCTAAGCAGATATTGCATGAATTGGGCGGTACGTTGAACGGTGTTTCTAACAAGATCAGTCTGTCAGGGCATACCGATGCTGTGCCGTATCCAACAGGGGAGAAGTACTATAGTAATTGGGAGCTTTCTTCAGACCGTGCAAATGCATCAAGACGCGAGCTCATTGCAGGCGGCATGGAAGAAGATAAATTGCTACGTGTAGTCGGCTTGGCTTCTGCAGTATTGTTCGATAAGGCTAATCCGACAAATCCCGTGAATCGCCGCATTAGCATTATTATCATGAATAAAAAGACGGAACAGGACATTATCAAGGATGATGCATCTGTGAATGTTTCTGCAGATGATACAACTCCAGATTTGAGTGCTGTAACAGCAGGGCAACATTAGGTCGTTCTCAGTTGGTAGTTTAATTTCATGGAAATGGATATCAGTTTAATGACCAGCGAAACATTGCATGTGGCTGAACTCAGAAGCCTGCTCCAAGAGCTAGCCAGCAATGGCGAAAGTCATCTGGCTGAAGTCGAGGCGGATTTGTCGCAAACGACAACCTTGCTAGCAGAGGCGATTGAGAAACTGGGTGTCAGTTTTTTTGCCATTCACAATGCCGTGCTTGCGCAACAAAAAGCATTAGATGTGATGTTGTCAGCACAGAATCTATCTGAGACTGAAGCAGGTCAGTTGGAGATATATCGTCAGAAAATTGCAGATGAGGTTGGCACCGCAGTGACTGGATTGCAATTTCAGGATTTAACTGCCCAGTTAATTACTCGAATCATCAAACGGATTGCTGGGTTGAAAGAATTACTCACTTCGCTTGATGAATATGGTGATACCTTGAATCATGCGAGCAGTAATGAGGATATTGCCAAGTTGCTGGAATCCATCAACCAGACGCTTAGATTTAAAAGTAACGTATTAACTACGGAGTCACGTAAATCAGTGAGCCAACAAGACATGGATAGTGGTGATATTGAGTTGTTTTAAAGTACCAGTTGTGGCGTGTAACATTAAAAATCGTTTATATAACAAATCGTGGTGATTGCTTCTAAAGCCGTCACTCAAGCGCAGGGATAAACCAATGGCAAAAACAATTTTAGCAGTCGATGATTCTGGTTCATTAAGGCAAATGGTGGCATTCAGCCTTAATGCAGCTGGGTATCAGGTGATTGAGGCGGTGGATGGGCAAGACGGATTGAATAAAGCCAGAACCCAAGTGGTTGACTTGGTGCTGACTGACCAGAACATGCCTAATATGGATGGCCTGACATTGATTAAATCTTTGCGCGCTATGGAATCTTATAAGACTGTACCAATTTTGATGCTGACGACCGAATCCAGCGATGAAATGAAAGCGCAGGGGCGTGCGGCAGGTGCTACAGGTTGGCTGGTAAAACCGTTTGATCCAAAACGGTTAATTGATGTGGTTAAAAAAGTAATTGGTTAAACAACTAAGCTTGTACTGAATTTACCCAAAAGCATTACACAATTATAAATATTGAGCTGTACGGTAGTATTGGAGAGATGTCATGACCATAGATATGACGCAGTTTTATCAAGTATTCTTTGAAGAGTGCGATGAATTGCTGGCTGAAGCCGAGCGCCTGTTAATGGCGCTGGATATTGATAATCCAGAGTCTGAAGATCTCAATGCTATTTTTCGCGCGGCACACTCTATCAAAGGTGGCGCAGCTACTTTCGGCATGACCGATATGACCGAAATCACCCATGTTCTTGAATCCCTGCTCGATAAAATTCGTAAAAATGAAATGGCTTTAACTGCCGAGCATGTAGAGGCATTTCTTTCAGCAAAAGATATTCTGCAGATGCAAGTCGATGCGCATCGCGCGAACGATATGGATTCAGTGGATGCAGATGCAGTCAACAGCGTGCGTGCTACTTTACAGGCGCTCTCACTAAAAGGTGATGGTACTCCTGTTGCGAAACCAGTTGAGGCTGCGCCTGTTGTTTCAGCTACTCCAGTCGCCACGCCCATTATTGAAGTACCTGAAGGTAATAAGCTGTTTCATATAGGCTTGCCTGCAATGCCTGAGAAAGATGTGACCAACTTAGAGGCTGAGTTAGGCTTGCTAGGTACAGCCAGCCTTCATAAAGATGCGGCGGG
>DATHWP010000061.1:0-13688 GCA_035460505.1 Methyloradius sp.
TGCAAAAGCAGCGGGTGCGGCAAGCGACAACGCGCAGGGGCAACTCACAACCAACACTGTAAGTACAATCTCGACGATACGCTGTGGATCCAGTTGCCACCAAACCAAGGCGACTAATGCAACGACCACTAACAACGCATATGTAAAATAGGCGGCTACTTTTTCGGCGGTTTGAGCCATTAGTGGCTTTTGCGATTGAGCGCGGTCTAGTAGGCGGGATATGCCTGCCAGCATGGTGTTTTCACCGATACCCGTGACTTTAATCACAAGTGGGTTCTGGTAATTGATACTACCTGTATAGACAATGCTGCCAGCGGATTTAGCCAATGGACGGCTTTCGCCTGTAAGCAGAGATTCATCCGCACTGCTTTCGCCTTGTGTGACGATGCCGTCTGCCGCAATCGTTTCACCTGGTCGGGCAAGTATCAAATCACCTATTTTTAGATCAACAACGGGCACGATATTCTGCAAGTCACCTTCTATACGAGTTGCCATTGCAGGGGCTAAACGCAACAGGTTCTCAGCTGCTTCTATCGATTTCTCACGGGCATTGCGCTCCAGATAACGGGTAGCGAGTAGAAAGAAAATGAGCATGGTGAGCGTATCAAAATAGACGGCGCCATGGCCTTGCAGTGTTGCCCAGATACTGCCCAGAAAGCCAGTGAACAAGCCTAATGTAATCGGCACATCCATGCCCAAGCGACCGCTAGTCACTCCCTGCCATGCTGATTTGTAGAACGGCCATGCTGCATAAGTCATCGCAGGCAAACTCAGCACCAAACTAAACCAACGCAATATTGCAGCAGTAGCAGGTTCCAGGCCCTGCGCCTTGCCTGCATACAATGCAACAGCGATCATCATGACCTGACCTGCTGTAAGCCCAGCCACAGCCAAGCGCCTGAAGTCAGCTTTACGCTGCTTTTGCCGCAGTGCGTCTTGCTGCTGCGCACTGAATGGATGTGCGTGATAGCCCAGTTTACGAATCTCGGCCAGAATCTGGCTCAGCTTGATTTCACGCTCATCCCAAGTGATACGGGCACGTTGTGAAGCATAGTTAAAAGCCACCTCACGCACCCCTTTGAGTTGCTTCAAATGCCGCTCATTAAGCCAAATACATGCCGCGCAGGTAATACCCTCAAGTATCAGGGCCGCTTCTTTAATATCTCCGCTATCTTCAGCGCTATTAAGCACAAAACTTTTTTGCACTTCTGGATGGTCGTACAAAGCCAGTTGGCGCAATTCATCAGGCACCAGTTCTTCGGCAGTTTTTGGTAGCTCAGTACGGTAGTTGTAGTAATCCTGCAGACCATTGGCGACGATAGACTCTGCGACCGCCTGACAGCCATAGCAGCACATGGCACGTGGCTGGTTAAAGATACTTGCCTTGAAGTTTGTACCTGCAGGAATGGGCAAACCACAGTGATAACACGACACGTCAGTATTGCTAGTTGCTTCTACCTTGATAGCCATTCTGTTTGTTGTGCTCGCGTTCAATCACCATCGACATAGAGCGATTGGCGTTTGACAAAATCATTATCACCTTGTTTGATATAAAGCTCAGTAATCCAGCGCCCTTCTTCGGCAATCGTCAAATCTGCTTGGTAAACCCCAGGTGTTGTTTCTTTAAATGTCAGTTTTTGGTCATCAAAACTATTGGCCATGCGCCAGAAAGCAATGGTGACTTCAGCATGGGTAATTGGCTGTTTCTGAGCGTCAAGCAGGTTGATGGATATGGTGCGTTGCGATTTACTTTTGATTTTTTCAAACCCAGTTATCGCGACTTGCCAGCCCAGCTGTTTCTGCTGCTCTATTTGGTCGAGGTGCGGCGAATAAAGGATATTGCGGTCGTGCGGAATGACTCCAGGGAAAACAGTATGTACCTGCTCGTTATCAGGATTAGGTAAAAATATGGCAGTGAACCAGTTGGGCAGGCCGCGCGTAGAAATTGAGAGGAAAGTGATATTAATCAGCACCAGTGCAATAAAGAAACCAATAATTAGCCTTGGCCCCCAATGCATTGTTTGCTGCTTCTGCTGCATTCCGCCAAATACAATCAGCAACCCTGCATTTGCCAGATATAAGGCAAAGTGAATCGCCATGACATCACCACCAGCCCAGTGCTGGTTTGCATAATATAGATACGCCAAGAACGGGAGCAAGCCACTCAATATACCCGCCCAGAAGTTAGATAACCCAAGTGCTCGCGTTGTAAAAAATATAAACGCTGCAACAAGTAAGCCGCCAAACAACGTTTCACTCATGGCGATTTGAGGGAGGAGCAACATATCAAGCTACTTTCTGTGAGGCGACACTATTGAGGCTAAGCGCTGGCTACTTTGGACTACTAAAATTAGCCTCAATCTTAATGGGTTCAGCACCTTGCGTTGCAGGCGTAATAATGAGATCGAATTCTTGGGTTTTTCTCGCGGCTTCAGGGCTTAAATTGATTTTAAGATTAAGCGTTAAGTCTTTTGCAGCACGCACTTTAATCGCTGGAAGGTTACCGAGATCAATCGCTGAGTCAGGGATGCCCTCTGCGCTAATCGAGTAAGTTTCAGCATGTTCGGTCTTATTCACAATATGTATCTGATAACGGTTTCTGATATTGCCATCGGATAACACAGTGTATAAAGGCTGTCGCACTTGCTGCACGGTAATTTCAGTTTGCGCACGGGTACCAATGTTATAAAACAGCAAACCCGACATCAATAGCAGTGCGGCTGCATAGCCCAACACCTTAAGCCGCATCCACTCCAGCTTTGGCTTTTTAGGGATAGGGCTATTCAGGTTAGATTCTGAATCATAACGAATCAAGCCACGTGGGTAACCCACGGAATCCATAATGTTGTTGCAGGCATCAATACATAAACCGCAAGAAATGCACTGATATTGCAAGCCATCACGAATATCGATACCCGTTGGACAAACCTGTACGCAAAAGCCGCAATCAATACAATCACCATGACCTTGCTCTTGCCGTTCTTCGCGTGTGCGCAACCCTACTATCGGTATAGTACGGCCTTTTTCACCCTCACCCCGACGTGCATCATAGCTAACCGCTAATGTATCAGACTCATACATCACCCCTTGAAAACGTGCATAAGGGCAAGCCAAGGTGCAAATATGCTCACGCAGCAAACCAGCTGCGGCATAAGTCGTGATTGTGAGGGCTAGTACGGTGATATAACCAGCATCTGCGGCATGGCCAGTAAAGAGGTCTTTAACAAATTGTGGGGCATGCGTAAAGTAGGCGGCAAAAGTGACAGCCGTCCAGAAAGAAATGGCAATCATCAAAAAGTGCGAGCCACCGACTTTGATGATTTTTTCCAGGTTCCATGGCTGCTTTTTCAGTCGAAGCCGTGCATTGCGTTCACCCTGAATCGTTTGCTCAATCAGAATGAATAAGTCAGTCCATAAAGTCTGGAAGCAGAAAAATCCACACCAGGCGCGGCCTATCAATCCTGTTGTAAAAAACAGTAAGGCGGCAGCAATGAACAACAACATCGCAAGCCAGAATATATCTTGAGGATAGACAATCAGGTCAAAAATGAAAAACCGGCGCGTGGCCAAATCAAACATTACGGCCTGGTTATCGCCACTGAAACGTGCCCAAGGCAGCCAAGGCAAAGAGAAGTAGATGGTATAGGCCAGCACCATCACGGCTGTTTTTAAATTACGAAACTTACCCTTCACTGACCGCGTCACCACAATCGGTATAGTTTTATGTAAAAGTGAAGACTGGTTGGCTGAACCTGCTTGCATGGTTTGGCTAATGCGCTGACCCTGAGAGTTTAATATGTGTGAGTAAGACTAGTAGCAAAGCGAATCGTTGCTTGGCGTTAATGATTAGTAGTCACAGAAAAGGATAAAGGCCCACTTTAAGCGAGCCTTTATCCGAAATCAGCTTAATTTAGTTACCGCCGCCTAAACCATCGTGTACATATACGGTAAGTAACTTGATTTGCTCTGGGCTCAAACGTTGATTCCAGTTTGGCATCACACCTTTGGCAAGGCCGCCATAAATCACACCTTTTACATCGTTCAATTTAGCAGTCGCTTCTGTTTCACCTGGCACGTTGACCCATAACCAGATTTTATCGGTCAGGTTAGCAGAACCTAGCGCTTCACGACCTTTACCATCTACGCCATGGCAATAAAAACAAGCGGCTGTTTCGCTATGGAACAATATATCGCCTGCTTTCGCAGCGGTTTCGTCGTGAGGCTCGCCAGACATTAACAGTACATAGTTTGCAAGCTGTGTGATTTGCTCATCATTCAAGACTTCTTTGAATGGCGGCATATAACCACGGCGGCCACCCGTAATGGTGGTGTTGATCTGTTCATATTTGCCACCGTACTGCCAATAATCATCGGTCAGGTTAGGCGCAAATCCAATCTTGCCACCACCACCAGATTGATGGCACGCCGCACAGTTATCGGAGAACAGCGTTTTACCTGCTGAGTTTACAAACTGCATCAACTCGGCATCTTTAGACACATCCGCATATGATGTAGAAGCTACTTTATCAAAATACTGCTTCTGGAAAGCTTCTTGCTCGTTCATTTCATGCATGAGTTTGGAACGCATGTTCCAGTGGGTCGTTTTTTCAACTTCTTGGCCATCAACAGTTTTAGCTGTGTAAGTAATGGTATTCAGGCCAGGAATGCCGGTTGTGAAGTGTTTACCTATAGGCCATGCTGGATAAAGCATCCAATAGATAATAGTAAATGCAAATGTGATGTAAAACCCCCATATCCACCATGTTGGCAGCGGATTATTCAACTCCTGCAAATCACCATCCCAAGTGTGGCCTGTAGTCGTGGGGGTAAATTTCTTTTTGTCGCTCATATTCTTCCTAACACTTGTTCTTGTTTAGAACAGATTACTTATCATCATCCAATGGGATATTTTTGTAGTCTTCAAGTTCTTGCCCACGGGCTTTGCTACCGTATAGATAAATCAACACGCCGCAAAACATACTGAAGAAAATCACCAGCGAAACAGGCTTGGTGTTTTCAAACTTGGTAAACCACATTAAAAAATCCATCATTTGATTCTCTACTCAGCTTTTAAATTGGCTAATTAGCGGAATTTCACAAAGTAGTCATCATCGTACTTCTTGAAGTCCACCATGGTTCCGAGCACTTGCAGGTAGGCAATCACTGCGTCCAACTCACTCACATTGCCTGCATTACTATCGTAATTACCAAGCTGCGCCTGTGTGACCAGATTTTTCTCTGCGTCAGCAATCACTAAAGTCTTGGCAACATCTTCACCAAACTCTTTTACGTTCTGCTCATACTCAGCTTTGCTTTCTGAATATGGCACGCCCGTTGTACGTAGCGCTTTCATACGCAAAGTGATATCAGAGTAATCAAGATCATTCTTACCCAGCCAAGGGTAATTAGGCATGATGGATTGCGGAACCAGTGAACGTGGCGCTGTTAAATGCTGCGCATGCCATTCATTAGAATACTTGCCGCCTACACGTGCCAAATCTGGCCCTGTACGTTTTGAACCCCATTGAAATGGATGATCATATTTAGACTCTGCAGCAAGTGAATAATGGCCGTAGCGCAATGCCTCATCACGGAACGGACGGATCATTTGCGAATGGCACAAATAGCAGCCTTCACGTACATAGATATCACGGCCGCGTAATTCCAATGGGCTGTAAGGGCGTACGCCTTCCACTTTTTCCACGGTTTCCTTGATAAAGAACAAGGGAACGATTTCAACCAGACCACCAGCACTGATCGCCAACATGGTCAGAATCAACAACAGACCCAAGTTGCGTTCAATATTATCGTGCTTCAATTTCATGTTAAGACTCCAGTATCCTTAATCTTTTTTCAGGCATTAATGCGCTGATGCGGTAGCGTATTGCTGCGCATGCACTTCGGTGCTGCCTGCACGCATGGTTCTGAACATGTTGTAGCACATCACTAACATGCCTGCGAGGAACGATGCACCGCCGATGGCACGCATCACATAATATGGGTGCGCACGGGCAACAGCTTCAACAAATGAATACTGCAAATTACCGAAGTCATCAAACGCGCGCCACATCAGGCCTTGCATGATGCCGGAAATCCACATGGCGACGATGTAAAGCAGAATGCCGACTGTAGCCAGCCAGAAATGCACATTGATCAGTTTTTGACTGTGCATAGGGGTATTCCACAAACGTGGTACCAAGTGATACAGGCTACCGAATGTAATCATCGCTACCCAGCCCAAGGCACCAGAGTGCACGTGACCAATGGTCCAGTCCGTGTAGTGTGAAAGCGCATTCACATCTTTCAGCGACATCATCGGGCCTTCAAAGGTGGACATGCCGTAGAAAGACAAAGCAACGATTAAGAAACGCATGATTGGGTCAGTACGCAATTTATCCCAAGCACCAGACAAGGTCAGAATACCGTTGATCATGCCGCCCCACGAAGGCAGCAAGAGCATGATGGAGAATGTTGCAGCAAGAGTACCAGTCCAGTCAGGAATAGCAGTCCAGTGCAAGTGGTGAGCGCCAGCCCACATATACAGGAAAATAATCGCCCAGAAGTGCAGAACAGATAAGCGATATGAGTAAACAGGCTTGCCCGCTTGCTTAGGCACAAAGTAATACATCATGCCAAGAAATGCGGCAGTCAAGAAGAAACCAACGGCATTGTGACCATACCACCACTGTGTCATGGCATCTTGTGCGCCCGAGAACAGGCTGTAAGACTTCATTGAGAACAGGCTGATAGGGATCGCCAGATTATTAAATGTATGCAGTAACGCCGTCGCCAAGATGAATGCCAGATAGAACCAGTTAGCGACGTAGATATGCGGCTGTTTACGCTTCATCAGGGTGGCGACGAATACAATCAGATACGTCACCCAAACTACTTCGATCAACAAATCAATCGGCCATTCCATTTCAGCATACTCACGGCCTTGGCTGTAGCCGAACATATTACCAAGCGCGGCACAGACGATGACTGCTTGCCAACCCCAGAATGTGAAGCTCGCCATACCGTCACTGAACAAACGTGCCTGACAGGTACGTTGAACGACATAGTAAGAAGTAGCGAATAGCGCACTGCCGCCAAATCCGAAAATTACTGAGCCTGTGTGTACAGGGCGCAAGCGGCCAAAAGTGATGTAGGGAATATCAAAATTCAAAAACGGGAATGCCAATTCAGAAGCAATATAAACACCCACAAACATGCCAATGGCACCCCAGACCAGGGTCATGATGGTGAATTTACGAATAATCTCGTAATTGTATTGCTCGCTGACTGCGCTAGTAGAAACCGTAGCGCTTGAATCTTTGGCATTTAAATCGATGGTGCTGGGATTTGCGACGCTCGCCGTGGACATTACTATGTCTCCTAAACCAAAAACAATATCGGGAAAGTGTGGATTATATTCTGTATCGCCATATCAGGACAATCAAAACCCTTACATCTATTCACTTAAACTTACGAAAATGATAACGTCAATTCAGGCGTGCTTACTTGATCTAGATCAAAGCAAGCTTTGTAAATCATGTGCGATGTGTGCGGGCTTTTCACCAAGCTGGATATAAATTCTCACATTGCCATTTTTATCAAGCACATACGAACCTGCACTATGGTCAACCGTATAGTTTTTCTTGTCATCGGCTTTGGCATAATAAGCCTTGAAGCTTTTCACTACCGCATCCAGTTGCTTATCATCTCCGCGCAAACCAATAAATGTAGGGTTGAACGAAGGCACATACTGGGCAAGCACTTCTTGTGTATCGCGTGCGGGATCAACTGTGACAAACAACACCTGCACTTGCTCTGCAGACGCCCCCATTAATTTCAAGGCATTGGCCAAATCGAACAGCGTCGTTGGGCAAACATCCGGGCAATGGGTATAACCGAAATTGATAACCACTACTTTGCCGGCAAAGTTTTCTATTTTTTGTGGCCGGCCTTGGTGATCTATCAGGTTAAATGCTGGCTTGATCGCCGCAGCGGTAATATCGGTTCCGTATAAGCCGGCATCATCAGGGTTACGACTACAAGCAACGCAAATAAAACAGACTAAACCGAGAAATAAATAACGCCTCATGGCGACTCGCCCAACATTCATCAATAGAGATTTAAAATCGTAGCATGGAGTGACTGATGATTACGAAATGAATCAGGACACTATCGCTAAATTTGGCTGGCCAAGTTTGTCTAATTTATAAGTTTCTGCGATTTTGGCATTTCAAGCCTAATTCGCCTGTTCAAATAGTGCCGCTTGCGTTTACAATTAAGGCTTTGCCTGATGGAGAAACAAGATGGCAATTGCCACCACAATGGCTGATCGCGATGGGGTTATCTGGTACGACGGTAAGATGGTCCCTTGGCGCGAAGCTACCACACATGTACTGACCCACACCCTGCATTACGGCATGGGCGTATTTGAGGGTGTGCGCGCTTACAAGACTGATAAAGGCACCGCGATCTTCCGCTTGCAAGAGCATACAGACCGCTTATTCCGTTCAGCACACATTCTCGGCATGAAAATGCCTTTTGATAAAGCGACTGTCGCTGCTGCACAAAAAGCGGCTGTGCGTGAAAACAATCTGGAATCAGCCTACATTCGCCCAATGGCCTTTTACGGTGCTGAAGCAATGGGCATTTCTGCAAAAACCTTATCCACGCACCTGATTGTTGGTGCCTGGAAATGGGGCGCCTACATGGGCGAAGATGCTCTTAAACATGGCATTCGTGTTAAGACATCCTCTTTTTCACGTCACCATGTCAATGTGACCATGTGTAAAGCCAAGGCTAACGGTAATTACATGAACTCTATTCTTGCGCATCAAGAAGCCGCTATTGATGGCTATGATGAAGCCTTGTTGCTGGATGTTGATGGTTTTGTTGCTGAAGGCTCAGGCGAGAATATTTTCATCGTACGTAACGGTAAGTTGATTACCCCAGACCTGACTAGCGCACTTGAAGGCATTACCCGCGATACCATCGTGCAACTGGCTGGTGAAATCGGTTTGCAGGTGGTTGAAAAACGCATCACGCGTGATGAAGTCTATTCAGCTGATGAGGCGTTCTTTACTGGCACCGCAGCTGAAGTAACCCCTATTCGTGAGTTGGATAATCGTAATATCGGCGAAGGCAAGCGCGGCCCAATTACAGAGCAACTACAAACCATGTACTTTGATGCTGTAACAGGTAAATCAGCCAAGCATGCTCACTGGTTGAGCTTTGTTTGAGCAAGCTAAGTTTAAATAAGTAAGTGTTGAACACGCAGGGGTAATGATGACGAATGAAACAGCAAAACAAACAGCCGTAATCGAAGTCAGCGCAAAAGATTTACCTCTGCATTGTCCAACCAACGAAGTGGCTCTGTGGTGTTCTCATCCGCGCGTGTTTCTGGATATGGCTGCCACAGGTAAAGCATCATGCCCATATTGCGGAACTAAATATGCGTTAAAAGCGGGTGAAGTCATTTCGCATCATTGAAATGGATGCATTAATAAAAAGGGCGCATATGCGCCCTTTTTATTGACTAAATATCTGCAATCAATTTCCATTCTCTTTCGGGCTGCTGCCATAGCCCAGTGATCACTTGTCTGGCATCTGGTGAGTGGCTGTTTGACCAAAAAGTTAAACTAGGCTCTGATGAGAGGGTGAGCAAGTCCTCCTCAATCAAGCGCTTTCTTAATTGACGCGCTACCGCCTCCCCTGTATCAATTAAGGCTGCTTTGCCAGTGACGATCGATTCAATCTGCGTTGTCACAAATGGGTAATGGGTACAGCCAAGCACAATCACATCTGCATTGGCATCCAACAGCGGCTGCACATAACTTCGCAGCAATGTGATGGTAGAAGCGGTATCAATCTCGCCACGCTCTATCGCCTCCACCAGGCCATGGCAAGCCTGCGTCACCACTTGTACGTGATGCCCGTAATGCTCAAGCAAAGCAGCAAACTGGGCGCTCTTTAGGGTTCCACTGGTTGCCAGCACACCGATGACGCCAGTTTTTGTAATCGCTACCGCAGGCTTTACAGCAGGTTCCATACCAATAATTGGCAATTGGTAATGCTTGCGTAAAGTAGCCACGGCGGCGGCCGTTGCGGTATTACAAGCAACCACGATGGCTTTCGCACCATGCGCAATCAAGAAATCAGTGAGGTAGCGAGCACGTTCAATAATGAATTCAGGGGATTGATTGCCATACGGTGCGTAGTGCGAATCGGCGTAATAGATCACGCTCTCGTCAGGCAATGCTTTGCGTATATGTTTGAGCACCGAGACGCCACCAACGCCTGAATCAAAAACACCAATAGGCGCGTCTTTATTGGCAGCAATTACTATTGAAAAGTTTTCTTCTTGAATCACGATATGGTTTAAAAGACTTGTTTTGATTTATGAAAACAGTTTAGCGTAAGTCACCTTCTATCACCATGAGCAAGCCCATTGAGTGCGTTACAATATTGCATTAAATGGAGATCAGCATGGGCAATCGATTAAGTAAGATTTATACGCGTACAGGTGATGACGGCACTACTGGTCTGGGTGATGGCAGTCGCACCAATAAAGATAGCTTACGAATTGAAGCCATGGGCGATGTGGACGAACTCAATGCAGTCATCGGCATATTACTAACCGAGCCTGTTGCAGAGATTATTCACAATACCCTGACCCAAGTGCAGCATGACCTTTTTGATATTGGTGGCGAGGTTTGCATTCCAGGTTATATCAAACTCAAAACCAGCCGCATTGATGCGCTTGAAAACACACTAGATACGCTCAATGACGAACTAACTCCTCTCAAAGAATTCATATTGCCAGGTGGTACGCGCGGCGCAGCATATTGTCACTTGGCACGCACGGTATGCAGGCGAGCTGAAAGACAGCTGATTCGTTTGCATAGGGAAGAAGAAGTCAGCCCCATCGCCTTACAATATCTCAATCGCCTATCAGATCTATTGTTTGTGATTTGCAGAAGCATCAACCAACATGCGCAAGTCCCCGATGTGCTCTGGAAAAACGAAACCAGCTAAAAGTGAGCACACTCAATTTAAAATGTTGCAAAAATACAACATAAAAAACCTCACCATTTCCTCTCATTAACTGCAGCTTTTCTGGCTGCATACTTCTCAAACGGCGCTATATAGCGCCGTTTTGCATTTCAGTCACATAATCAAAACTTATAATTCTTTTTTATTATATACATATTAATAATTATTATTTTTAATTATTAGATCCTATTGCTATTCTCCGTCCTGTCCTAAATGCAATAAGTCCCTGATTGTACAAAGATAGAAAGATTGCACCATGCCAAATGAACAACAAGCCGTCGTGAGCAGTGAAGTCGTTGAAGAAATATTGCGCGCCATCACGCAACTGCGCTTTGGCTCAATAGAAATCACCGTACATGAAGGCCGCGTTACGCAAATTGAAAAACGCGAAAAAGTGCGTTTTCAGCAAGACAACACACGCATTAAAAGCAACGTATCAAGCCTACTGTAAAACCAGCGGCCAATTTTTATAGTTTAGAAAATCAATGCGCTGACCGGACTGCCGGATGCATCAATATTTTAAAGGGGTTAATGATGAAATTTAAATTAAAAACAGTCACTTTTGCACTTATTGCAAGTGGTGTATTGCTAGGAAATAGCTTTGCGGTCGCAGCGACCACAGAAGCTGACGATATTCAGGCACTAAGAAAAACCATCGAAGAGCTTGACCAGAAAATCAAGGTCATTGAGCGCAAAAATGAAATTTCGGCTGAAGAATCAGCTGCCAAGAAAAAAGAAACGCCTGTTCTAAAAGCCAGCCAAGACGGTTTTGGCTTCAAGTCAGCAGATAACAACTTTGAAATAAAATTTAAAGGTTTAATACAAATCGATGACCGTTATTACAACGATGTTAATGGTTTGGGAGTTGACGGCAAGAATATCGACGGATTTGATTTCCGCCGTATCCGCCCTACAATAGACGGTACTGTCTTCGGTAAATACGATTTCCGTTTTACACCTGAATTTGGTGAAGCTAAGACAGCAAATGCAACAGGTACCAGCGGTATTGTTGATGCCTATATTGATGCTCGCTTCCAGCCTTGGTTCAAGGTACGTGCTGGTAAGTTCAAGCCATTTGTTGGTCTCGAACGCCTACAAAGTGGTTCAGACATCAAGTTTATCGAACGTAGCTATGTGAGTAACAATATCTTGCCAAATCGCGACCTTGGCGCTGCAATCCATGGCGACATTCTTAACAGCAAACTCAACTACGCATTTGGCATATACAACGGCGTAGTCGATGGCGGCGATAACAGCACTGCCCAAGACACCAATCAGGATAAAGATTATTCAGCGCGCGTATTCGTAACACCATTTAAAGACGACTACAGCGTACTCTCTGGCCTAGGCTTTGGTCTTGCCGCCACTTATGGCAATTTTAAAGGCGCAACGGGTACAACTGGATCTGGGCTGCCGAACTATAAGACTGCTGGCCAAGAGTCAAACTTCTTTTCTTATTCAGCCGCTTCATTTGGTAAAGGCGATAGAACCCGCATATCTCCACAGGCTTATTACTACTACAACTCATTTGGCTTGATCGCTGAGTATGCACAGGTCAACCAAGGCGTATCCAATGGCACAAGAACGGACAATCTTAAGAACGACGCTTGGCAAATATCTGGCTCCTATTTACTCACTGGTGAAAATGCATCATTTAAAGGTGTAAAACCAAAAAATGCGTTCGATACTGACACTGGTGGTTGGGGTGCTTGGGAACTTGTTGCTCGCTATCAAGAAAACAATATTGACTCTGATGCCTTCAGCACTTCAGCTGCTGCTGCAGGGACTCGGTACGCCGACCCTAGAATTAACGCGAAATCTGCTAAATCATGGGCAGCAGGTGTGAACTGGTATCTGAATCAGAACGTAAAAGTTGTCTTGAACTATGAGACAACAAGCTTTGATGGTGGTGGTCAAGTGACTGCCGCGGGCGCTGCAACAGGTGGGTTTACCAATGTTGCTGACCGTCATGACGAGCGCACGTTGTTTACCCGTCTGCAACTTTCTTACTAAACCAGATACCACATAATCGAAATATATTAAGGTAAATTATGAAAATCACTCTTAAACAGTTTATTACCGCGGCGGTTTTTGTATTCCCGCTAGCGGTAAATGCTGCAGACATTACCCTGCTCAATGTGTCGTACGACCCAACACGTGAGCTTTATCAGGACTACAACGCTGCTTTTGCCAAGTATTGGAAAGCTAAAACTGGCGATAACGTCACCGTTAAAGCCTCGCATGGCGGCTCAGGCAAACAAGGCCGTTCAATTATTGATGGCCTTGAAGCTGACGTAGCCACACTGGCATTGGCTTACGACATTGATGCCTTATACGACAAAGCACGTTTGATCCCGCAAAACTGGCAGACTCGTTTACCAAACAACAGCACCCCTTACACCTCTACCATCGTATTTTTGGTGCGTAAAGGTAACCCAAAAGGTATTAAGGATTGGGATGACTTGATCAAACCCGGTGTTTCTGTGATTACGCCTAACCCTAAGACTTCTGGCGGTGCACGCTGGAATTACTTGGCTGCATGGGCTTATGCACAAAAGCATGACGGCAATGATGAAGCCAAAACCAAACAGTTCTTAAGCAAGTTATTCAAGAACGTGCCTGTGCTGGATTCTGGTGCTCGT
>DATHWP010000062.1:0-21945 GCA_035460505.1 Methyloradius sp.
GGTCTTACCAATGCTGTGGTGAGCCAATATGATATTCAATCCATGGTGCAGATTAACGCCACTACGCAAGGCCGAGATCTGGGTGCAGTAGCAAAAGACATCAGGCAGATTATCGATGATACTGCGGATCAAGTGCCTAAAGGCGCTAAAGTTGAGCTGCTAGGCCAAGTGAAAACTATGAATAGCGCCTTCTCTGGCTTGCTGTTTGGCTTGCTAGGCGCGATTGTGCTGATCTACCTGCTGATCGTGGTCAACTTCCAGTCATGGAGTGATCCATTCGTCATCATCACAGCGTTGCCAGCAGCATTGGCAGGCATCGTCTGGATGTTGTTTATCACTTACACACCGCTTTCCGTACCAGCGTTAACTGGCGCGATTATGTGTATGGGAGTGGCCACAGCCAATAGTGTGCTGGTGATCAGCTTTGCCCGCGAGAAACTGGATGAACTTGGCGATGCTACCAAAGCGGCGCTCGAGGCAGGTTTTGTGCGCTTCCGCCCAGTATTGATGACAGCACTTGCCATGATGATCGGCATGGGGCCTATGGCTCTAGGCCTTGGTGATGGCGGTGAGCAGAATGCACCGCTTGGCCGTGCCGTGATTGGTGGTTTGCTGTTTGCGACTATCGCCACCCTGATTTTTGTACCCGTTGTGTTCAGCATTGTGCACCGCAACTATAAGAAACCTATTGCAACACCGAATACCTTTGGAGAACCAAATGTCATCTAATCAAAGCAACCCAAGCCCACACCGTACGCTCCGCATCAGCGCAATCGTCGCTGTACTGATTGCAGCAGGGCTTGTTGTGATAGGGGTTACCAGCCGTGCGAATAGCGACGAAAAGCTTAAACAATGGACGAATGAGCGCGCCGTTCCTTCAGTCAGCGTAGTTAGCCCTGATAATCAAGGTGCGTTATCTACGTTAGATTTGCCCGGCCGTTTTGTGGCCTATGCCCATGCGCCTATTTATGCGCGTGTCAGTGGATATCTCAAAAGCTGGAATGTTGATATTGGCGGCCAAGTGAAAGCAGGGCAGTTGCTGGCAGAAATTGAAACACCAGACCTTGATCAACAATTGCTGCAAGCCCGCGCAGATCTAGCGAGTTCCGAGGCTAATGTGGCGCTGGCCCGCACCACTGCAAAGCGCTGGCAGGGCATGCTCGAGAGCGACTCCGTTTCACGCCAGGAAGTGGACGATAGAACGGGCGATCTCGCTAGCAAAGAAGCCATGCTCAAAGCTTCACAGGCGAATCTGGATAGATTGATCGCCACCAAACGCTTTGCCCGCATCGTTGCGCCATTTAATGGCACGGTCACTGCACGTACTACCGATAACGGCGCACTCATTACTGAAGGTGGCGCCGGTTCAGCGCTATTTGAAGTGTCAGATACGCACAAGCTCAGGCTGTATGTGAATGTACCGCAGAGCTTCGTCAACAATATCAAGCCTGGTACCAAGGCTGATATTAACGTGCCTGAACGTCCAGATAAGACCTATGCAGCCACAGTGGAATCAACTTCTGGTGCGGTCGATGTAGCGTCAGGCGCAACACTCGTTCAGCTTGTGGTTGATAACACTGCGGGCGAGTTACTGCCTGGCGGTTATGCCAATGTGAGTTTGCATCAGGCGGGTTCCACGGCCACCTTTAGCATTCCAGCCAGTGCGCTGATTTTTGACCAATCTGGTTTGCGTGTGGCAACTGTGACTGCTGATAACAAAGCAACTTTGAAAACGGTTACGATTGCACGCGATTTAGGTAAGGTCATCCAGCTTGCATCAGGCGTTGAAGCCACTGATCGCGTGATTGAAAGTCCACCAGACGGTATTGCCGATGGAGATGCCGTAAATGTGGTTGAAACGCCTGCCAAGCCAGCAGATAAGAAAAACTAACCATGATTAAGCAAGTGAACCAAACCGCAGTTACAGCATTAGGTTTAGCGTTGATGCTACAGGCTTGTTCAATGGCGCCAGCAACGAAAACGCCAGAGGTGCCTGTAGCTAACAGCTATAAAGAGACACCCGTCTGGATGACAGGTACGGATGCTATGGTGGCAAAACCTGCCGATGAATTGCCTCGTGGTGCTTGGTGGAAAGTGTATGGAGATACAGAACTGGATGGGCTTGAAGAGCGTTTGATTGCCAATAACCCAGATCTGGCTGCTGCCGTCGCGCATTATGCGCAAGCCGAAGCATATAGCCGGCAGTTGCGTTCCAGCTTGTTCCCCAGTCTGGATGGCACGGCTAATGCGCAGCGTTTGCGCCAGTCAGAAAACCGTCCATTGCGTAGCTCAACCAGTCCTAATGAATACAATGATTATTCAATCGGCGTCCAGGCCAGTTATGAAGTTGATCTGTGGGGGCGTGTCAGCAATCTGGTCAAGTCAGGCAAAGCCACAGCGCAAGCTGAAAAGGCAGACCTTGAATCTACGCGCCTGAGTCTGCAAGCCCAGCTTGCACAAAACTACATCGCTTTACGCGGTATAGACCAACAAATTGCATTGTTAGGCGATACGGTCGCAGCTTATCGTAAGGCGCTGGATCTCACCAAGGTGCGCCATGATAATGGCATAGCCCCTGGTCTTGATGTAGCCCGTGCTGAAACGCAATACCAGACAGCACAATCGCAAGTTGAGCAGTCACTTGCTCAGAGAGCACTTGCCGAGCATGCGATTGCTGCCTTGGTAGGCGCTTCAGTTTCCGAGTTTTCTATTGCCAGTCGAGTGGATGAGATCGCGGTGCCTTCAATACCACTGGGTGTGCCATCTACTCTCTTGCAGCGCCGCCCGGATATTGCTTCTGCCCAGCGCCGTGTTGAGTCCGCCAATGCCAGTGTTGGTGTTGCAAAAGCCGCGTTCTTCCCCAGTTTGACATTAGGCGGTGCGCTGGGTTTTGAGAGCGCATCAGCGAGTAACTGGCTGACCGCACCGAGTACTTTCTGGGCGATAGGCCCGTCAGTGCTGTTAAATTTATTTGATGCAGGTAAACGCAAAGCGCAAGTAGCGCAAGCACAGGCCGTACTGGATGAATCTGGTGCGCGCTATCGCGGCGTAGTTATCGGTGCTTTCCAGCAGGTGGAAGACAACCTTGCCTTGCTCAACCATTACAGTAAAGCGGCTGAATCACAGCAATCTGCTGCAGCCGCAGCCAAACAGTCGGAAGACTTCTCCATCAGCCGCTACCGCCAGGGCGCTGCGAGTTATCTCGAAGTTACCGCTTCGCAAACAGCAGCCTTGCAGACACAACGTGATCTGCTTGACCTCAATACACGCAGGCTACAAGCCAGCGTGCAGTTGATACGCGCTCTAGGTGGTGGATGGGCTGATCCATCATAAGGAGGATTTGGCTTGAAACTAAGCTAGTTATATAAACTATTTAGCCTAGAAATTATCTGGCTTTGCCGGTGGGTTTTTGAGCTCTTTCAGATAAAGCTGACGGGCTTCTTCTTCCCTACGCACGCGTTCGATCTCACGCATCACGGTGCGTACATCAGCAGGCCTGTTATCTTCCTCAATCTGCCCCGTTAATGGAGTTTCTGGGGTGAGTTGACCTGCTTTATATAGCTTCCAGATTTCTTTGCCGTATTGCGTATCCCCTAACTGCGGCGCAAATGTGCTGAAAAATGTTGTCAGGTTGTCTACATCCCGCTCAAGCATTACTTGCGCACTATTGTTGCCAGCGGCATCTACGGCTTGCGGCAAATCGATAATCACGGGGCCGTTTTCATCTACCAGAATATTGTATTCAGATAAGTCACCATGAATCATCCCCGCGCATAGCATCAGCACTACTTGGTGTAGTAGAAAAGCGTGATATTCAAGTGCCAGTTTTTCATCCAGATCCACTTCTTGCAGGCGTGGAGCAACATCACCATTTACATCGGTGACTAAATCCATGAGCAATACACCCTCATAGCAACCATAGGCCTGCGGTACACGCACACCAGCCCTGGCTAGCCTGAATAAGGCATCAGCCTCAGCTGTTTGCCAGACTTCTTCCTGCATCTTGCGGCCATAGCGCGAACCTTTTTCCATGGCGCGCGCCTGGCGGCTGTTTTTTACTTTTCTACCCTCTTGGTAAACAACCGCATTTCTGAAGTTACGTTGGTTGGCTTCTTTATAGACTTTTGCACAGCGAATCTCATCGCCGCAACGGACGACATATACAGTCGCTTCTTTGCCACTCATTAGCTGGCGGATGACTTCATCTACTAGGCCTTCTTCAACTAGTGGTTGGATTCTTTTTGGTGTTTTCATTTACGAATGCTAACTTAGTTTTACATGGGTATTCATCGAAAGCTGTTAATTCAATGATGATTAAAATGTATAGTGGTTTATTAAGATTTTTTGCAAATAAATAGCAGGCTTCAATTTTTGAGCATATAGCTTTAATATTGATTGAACAACTCTGGTTAAAAGCACTCCTAGATAAGACTATTTTAGATTAAATCTCTGGACGCTCATTTTTATAATCGAACTGAAAATATTTATCTAAGAATATTTAGCATTCCTCAAAATTACAAATCCAAAGTGCTTATGAAAGAAATCTCTGTGAAAAAAATCACACTTTTAGTCTTACTCGCGTTTACCATTATTACCCAAGCCGCCACCATGGATTCGGCGGCGCAATTCCAGGAACTCAAGCCGACGGTTGATCAGGCACGTGCCGCACACCTTTCAGCTGAAGTCTTAACCCGCTATCACTACAGTGCGATCCCACTTGATGATGAAGCCTCCAAGAAAATATTCGATGCTTATATCAAGTCGCTGGATGGCGAAAAAATGTTCTTTACGCAACAGGATATTGATCAGTTGAGCGAGGCAAGAACCCATCTGGATGATGCCATTCTCAATGAAAATCTAAGCATCCCGTTTGCCATCTTCAATTTATACAAGCTGCGTTTGAATGATCGCTTGAGCTATGCCAAAACGATGCTCAATAAGGGGTTTGATTTCACGACTAAAGAGAGCTATCAATATGAGCGTGAGAATGAGCCTTGGGTAAGTAATGAGGCCGATATGCAGGAGCTTTGGCGCAAACGCGTGAAAAATGACTGGTTACGTTTAAAGCTGGCAGGCAAAGACGATAAGACCATTGCCGATGTGTTGACCAAGCGTTATGACAGCAATCTTAAAAGTGTGACCAAGCTAAAAGGCGAAGACGTATTCCAGTCGTTCATGAACGCTTATGCTATGGCGATAGACCCGCATTCCAACTATTTTGGCGTTCGTGCTTCTGAAGACTTTGATATCTCAATGCGACTGTCGCTCGATGGTATAGGCGCAGTGCTTGAAGACAAGGACGAATACACCACCATCCGTGAACTGGTTCCGGGTGGCCCTGCAGCGCTTTCAGGCAAGCTGAAAACAGGTGACCGCATCCTTGGCGTGGGCCAAGGTAGTAAAGCACCTGTGGTTGATGTCACAGGCTGGCGTTTGGATGATACCGTGGCGCTTATTCGCGGCGCCACAGACTCTGAGGTGGTACTCGAAGTATTGCCAGCAGAAGCGGGCGCAGATGGTAAACATGTTTTCATCTCACTGATCCGCAAAAAAATCAGCCTTGAAAAACAAGATGCCAAAAAATCCATTATCGAAGTCAAAGATGGCAGCATCACCCGCAAAATCGGCGTGATTACACTGCCTGTGTTCTATCAGGATTTTGGTGCGCGAGGCAAAGGCGATAAAGACTACAAGAGCGCCTCACGCGACGTAGCTACATTGATAGACAGCCTGAAAAAAGAAAACGTAGATAGCCTGCTGATCGATTTACGCAACAACGGTGGCGGTTCACTTGATGAAGCCATCAAGCTCACTGGCCTGTTTATCGACCAAGGCCCAGTATTACAAGAGCGCGACTCTAAAGGCAATGTTCAGGTCGATGCAGACAAAGACACAGGTGTGCTGTGGGATAAACCGATGGGCGTATTGATTAATCGCTCATCAGCCTCAGCCTCCGAGATTTTTGCTGCCGCTATCCAGGATTATGGTCGCGGTATCATTATTGGCGAAACCAGTTTTGGTAAGGGTACTGTGCAGACAGTGGTCAATCTGGATGAAATTGCCAAAAATAAAGATCCACAATTTGGCGAGCTCAAAATGACCGTGGCGCAGTTCTTCCGCATCAACGGTGGCACCACGCAATTGAGAGGTGTAACGCCAGATATTGCCCTGCCAACCATTACTGACCCTGATACTTATGGTGAATCCAGTTTTAAAAATGCTTTGCCTTGGACGCAAATCAAACCTGCGGATTACCAAGCATCAATTGAGGCTAAAGCAATTGTGCCTGCATTGATTGCCAGCCATGATGCTCGCATCGCGCAAGACAAAGATTTTCAATATCTCAAGGATGATATTGCGGACCTCAACGTTGAGCGTAAAAAGAACAGCATCTCACTCAATTTGGCTGAACGTCAAAAGCAGCGTGATGATAAGAATGCAAAACTGGCTGCACGTGAAGGCTCAAATGGCCTGGATAAAACAGCTAAAGTTAGAGGAAGGAAAGAGGCTATCATTTCTCAGAATGCTTCTGCCCAAGATGACGGTCTGCAATCTAACGAACGCAATATCAAAGATGATCTGGCCATTGAAAAAGCACAGAAAGATGCCAAAGATGTATTGCTCAATGAGTCAGCCCATATTTTGAGTGACGAAGTGAGTTTACTCAAAACCACTAAAAATGCTTCAGTTCAAAACTGAATAGACATGTTTATTTGAAGATGGCTCAAGAAGAGCTCAGTGTAGATAATCGCTAAACTGGGTTCTTCTTCGGCATTGTAAGGGCGCGATATTGCGTCATCAACAACCCCGTTTCCCCCGCCGCACCTGAGATTTTGCAGTAGCCCGACAAAATCACAGTAACTCATAACCATCTAATTTCGCCACGTGACCAGATGCACTGTTTGAATTCATAGCGCATCTCCTGCCATCTATTGCTTATCTACCAATTAATGATCAAGCGAATGACTTTTGTTTGATGCATATCAAAGTGCCACTTAATGCTCATCCATAGAATGCAATCAATACATTTGAATGGTTGATTGTTTCTAAAGTTGAAATTAAAAAGTGGAGATTGAAAATGAGAAAAACGCTATTGGGTTTGGCCATTGCAACAATATTGATGCCAGTTCTTGCCCATGCAGAGGCTGGTGATTGGGTCGTGCGTGCACGCGTGGTGGATGTCTCCCCCAATGCAGGCAGTGACCTCGGCAAAACAGTCAATGCCAATGTTGCCCCAGTGATGTCGCCTGGCGCTCAATTAGAGGTGGATAGTAACGTTATTCCTGAAGTTGATATTTCGTATTACTTCACCAAACATCTTGCTGCTGAGCTGATTCTGGCGATAGGAACACGGCATGAAGTCAGCATTAAAGGAGATTCATTAGCCACTATTGGTAATCAGAATCTGGGTAGTGTGAATGCACTGCCACCAACCCTTACATTGCAGTGGCACTTTAACCCCGATCAAACGATTGATCCTTATGTCGGCGCTGGTGTCAATTACACCGCCATGCTGGATAGAAAGTTACAGTTGAGCAGTGGTGCGCTGGCAGGCACTGATATCAAGGTAGATAACAATAGTGTGGGATACGCCTTGCAGGCTGGTGTGGACATCAACCTGAAAGATGGCTGGTTGATTAATGCTGATGTGAAGTATGTTGAAATTAATACCGATGTGAAACTTAATACTGGCGCTGGCTGGACTAAGATTGATTCGCTAGACATCAACCCTTGGTTATTCGGGGTTGGTATCGGTAAACGCTTCTAGAAAATTAATCATCCCCGATTATTTTCTCTACTCTGCCAGAAGTTTGGCAGAGTTTTTTATTGCAGATTTCTAGTCACGACGATGCAAGACTTAAATAATTTTTGAGAACCTTGCTCGTGTTTTATCTGTTTGCAGATAACGATCAAATATCATGGCAATGCCACGCACAAAGAACCAGCCTAGTGCGGTGACTTGGATGCTGTTCTCCGTGATTTCTACTAATTCATCATTTTGTAAAAACTCCAGAGACTGGAGCTCTTGAGCAAAATAAGTGTTAAAAGTGATGAGATAAGCGAGTTCAATCGATTCAAATTGCACATTGCCCTGACACATGAGCGCCATAATCACAGCACGTCTTACCAAGTCATCACGCGACATAGCGAGCCCGCGGATGATTGGCAAATGTCCCCGGTTCAGGTGGTCGTAATACTCATCTAAAGTTTTGGCATTTTGGCTGTATGAAGCGCCTAAACGCCCAATCGCGGAAACGCCAAGTGCAATCAAATCACAATCAGGTTGCGTGCTGTAGCCTTGAAAGTTTCGGTGCAATCGCCCCTGACGTTTCGCAATTGCCAATGCATCGTCAGGTAGCGCGAAGTGATCCATGCCCACATACACGTAACCAGCAGCCAGAAATATCGAGATGGCGGATGATAGCATTTCGAGTTTTGCTTGCGCTGCCGGGAGTTCAGATTCATTGATATAGCGTTGTGGTTTGAACCTTGCTGGCAGGTGTGCATAGGCATAGAGGGCAATGCGGTCTGGTCTCAATCGGGTGACTTTATTCAAGGTGCTTTCAAATGATTTCAGTGTTTGCTTAGGTAAACCATAGATCAGATCAATATTGATAGACTCAAACCCAAGTTGGCGCGATGTTTCAACCAGGCCAAATACTTGGTTCTCATCCTGTATGCGGTGTACTGATTTCTGTACTTCATGATCAAAATCCTGCAGCCCAAAGCTGATGCGATTAAAACCAAGCCCAGCTAAGTGTTCCAGCCTTGATGGATCGACTGTGCGCGGATCTACTTCAATCGAATACTCTCCACTAGGTTTTAAAATAAAGTGGCGATGTAATGAAAGCATCAGGTCTGATAGCTCGCTATCACTCAGAAAGGTTGGCGAACCGCCTCCCAGATGTAATTGCGTGATGGTCTGACCAGAACCCATATGGGTAGCATGCAATTCGATCTCGCGATTTAGGTACCATAAATACTCTGTACCTCGCTGGTGGCGCTTAGTCACGACCTTGTTGCAGGCACAATAAAAGCACAGCGATTCGCAGAATGGGATGTGTATATAGACAGACAACGGCAAGGCAAACCCGCCAACACGGCGTTGCTCCAAGGTCTGGATATATTCACCTTCACCAAAAGCCTCTACAAATCGGTCAGCCGTTGGGTACGATGTATAACGCGGCCCAGCAATATCAAATTGCTTGAGTATTTCTGGGCTAAGTGGCGGGTTTGATTCGGCTGGGTCTTTAATGACTCTGACATTCATGGAATGGCGCTCCTGATTTTTGCCTACTTTGCCTGAATCAGCAGCGACGTATCTTGATATACATCAAGTTTTCATGGGCACATCATTAGCGAATACAAAGCCATTTACTTATGTCAGCATAAAAGCGTTATGCTTATCTGAATGAAACAGATTGTAAAAATATGACCCCAGATGCCATTAAAGTCGCTTGCTCAAGCTGCAATCTGCGCGAGCTATGTATGCCAGTTGGTTTTGATCTGGCTGACTTGGCGCGCCTGGATGAAGTGGTCGCAACACGTCGAAAAATTAAGCAAGGCCAACCCCTGTTTAATTCTGGTGAAGTATTTACTTCTTTATATGCCATTCGTACCGGCTTTTTTAAAACATCAGTCTCAACAGAAGATGGTCGTGAGCAGGTGACGGGTTTTCAAATGGCGGGCGAGATCATGGGTTTGGATGGCATCGTTAATGATCACCATAGCTGTAACGCTATTGCGCTCGAAGATGCTGAAGTCTGTGTGATGCCGTTCTCAAATATTGAGGACTTATCACGCGAATTCCCTATATTGCAACGGCATGTGCATAAAATCATGAGCCGAGAGATCGTGCGTGAAAACAGCGTGATGTTGTTACTTGGCAATATGCGTGCAGAAGAGCGGCTTGCAGCTTTTTTGCTTAATCTTGTCCAGCGTTTGCATGCGCGGGGATTCTCTAAATCTGAATTTGTCTTGCGCATGACACGAGAAGAAATTGGCAGTTATCTAGGTATGAAACTAGAGACCGTCAGCCGCACCTTTTCAAAGTTTGCTGATGAAGGCATTATTGAAGTCAAGCAACGATATGTGCGCATTGCTGACCCTGATGCATTGCAAAAAATATTTAATCCCCAGCCCTGCATTTAAGTTCATAGATGCAGATTTCATGAGCATCTATTCAAGACGATTAATTAGCTAAGTTAGAAAAGCAAAAGTCTCACATAACGTGAGTCTTTTGCGCTCAATATAGAAGGTTAGCGCTTAATTGATAATATGAGACGCGCTACCTTTGATATGCCGTTACTAAAGAACCAGGTTAAAGGTAGTAGCAAAATCAGGAAGCCGAGCGCTATCAGAGCAGAGCGCCATATGGTCTCTTGAGCGCTACCCAGTACACTGGTTGCTGGAACTACAACTGCGAAATAGTCCGAATCTTTATTATTTGGTTCTAGCTGATGAACATACGAAAGGTAGTCTCCATCCTGACTATTGAACAATTGGACAGTGTCCAGAAGAGCGCTATGGCTGCTGGCATTGCTCAATTCAGGGTAGGGTACAGTTATGATTTTCTTGTCGCCGACTGTTTCATCCGTACTTAACCATTTATGGCGTAGATAATCCCGGTGTTGTCTATCGATAGACTTGATAGCCATTTCCAGCAATGGGCCAAGTTTATTCAAGCGATTGCTGACCAAAAAGTAATAGTTCTTGGGGATATCAGCTTTTCCTATATCCACTGGCTCAACGTAGCTCAGGCCATCAATGAAGTAGCGCCTAGCCATGTAATGCAGAATCACTGCGGCATCTAAAGTAGCATCTGCCTTACCATCTCGCACTGCCTCAAGCGCGGTTTTCGAAGAGCTGGTTTCCAGAATCTTGATATTGGGGAAGGTGCTCTGGATGGCTTTAATGCTAGACCAGCCGCTGGGTATGGCTATGGTTTTTCCTTTCATCGCTTCAAGGCTATCTACCTGATTATCACCTTCGCGGAATGCCATTCCTATCGGCAAGTTGGCAATAGGTTTACTTAGGTAGCCTTGGGCATGGGTTTGTTCGGTCTCTGCAATAGGCTGAATAATATCAATTTTGTTCTGATTAAAGCGCTCAAGCAGTTGCGACCAGGTATAGCCATTGATGTACTCTATCTGTAAGCCTAACTCTTCTGCCGCTAGCTTCAGCAGATCTACTGTATAACCTTCAGGCTTGCCGGCCACAGCAAAATCCAGTGGGGGCCAGTCTTGTTCATTTGATATCTTGATTGATCCCAAGCTATCAATATATGCCCGATCCCTATCAGATAAGGTCAAAGGAATTATTGGGCCTGGATCTTCTTGGTCTTTTTCCTCAGTGCGATTTGAAGCAATGATCTCCCCAGTGCTCTTGTATAGGTACAACTCACTCTTCTGGCTCAATGGCTGATTTTGTAGATGGCGAGATAAAGCTTCTAGTGGAATATCAATTCCCAAGACGCTATCCGTCTCGTTAAGCTTTATTGAGTAGGTTTGTCCAGGTATTTGCGGGAATCGGAAAATATACGGGGCGGTCTTATTGACCATGCCTTGCTGAGCATTGCTGAACCAAGGACGTGAGCGAGCATCATAATTACTGGTTTCATATCGGGTAGCGCGTAACTGCAAGTGATTATCGAGAAAATCCAACTGCCTTACACGCTTGCCATCCAAGTCAAAAACATGTGCTGTTACCCAGTGATCCTTATCCTCAGTTTTCAGATATTCGCGCATAGCTGGGTTGTTATCCAGACTCACAACCTCATAAAAGTCGCCATTCGCTGAACCAAGGTAAATGTTATAAAAGGCTGGGTTGGTAAGCATGGCATTGGCGAACAACTCGGTGACTTTTGCTGAATTAGGGTTGCCTGACATCAAGTCTGAGGACTGGGCTAATGATTCTGCGACTTGCTTGGCGTGCTGTTCTCTAGCACTAATGAAATCTGACGCATCCTTCGCAGCTATTTCATAGCTACTGAGTGCTGTCTTGAAAGCGGCACTTCGCTGTAAATAATACTGGCTGCCTATAATCAGAATCGCAATCAGAATCGCGACGAGAAAGATGATTGAGAAGGCAAAAATACGATCAGAAACTTGTCTATTTTTTTGCGCTGAAATGGCTGACACTAGTATTTCCCCTAACCAAAATTGATTTTGTTATTGATTGCTTGATTTAGTGTCAACACCTGCGTGCTGCCCAAAGCGCTTTGTTTTTATATTCGTTATTCTTGTGTAATCATAACTTTAATTATCTGGATTGCGTACTGAATTGCGATTTAGATAGACTTAGAAAAAGTCTGGTGAATTTCGTAAGAATTTAATTAAGGGTTAAATGTCACAAAATTGCGGATAACAGAGTTATGAAGGTGGATTATGATGAGCTTGCGCTGGCGCTATGAATTGATTCTTGAGGCTTTAGCTCTACCTATCTAGTATCATTTCTATGTCATCCAACAGATTAAACTCAATGCGAAATTGGCTGCTTAGGGATTAATTAGAGATTAAATCTTTATCAGGCCGATTGAATGATTGCATATCGGTGATGGCTGCCAGAAATCGTTTTAAGAAATTGGTGTCATTGTCCGATTGTGAAATCACGCCTTCACCAACAAATGCACCGTTCGGCATTTTTGCTGATTGCGCGGCTTTAATCACTAATTTCTCCCCGCCTTCTGAAGAGGCGACCAGTTTGCCGTTTTTATAGGCATTGCGCACAAACGATATGGTATTTTCATCATCGCATAGATGATCGATACCGATGCCGCCAGGGATAAACACTCCGTCATAGTCGATCGAGCTTATCTCAGCAAGATTGCTATCAATCTCGATATTAACGCCTTGGACGCTTCTCACAACTCCAGCATTACACCCTACGATTAAACTGGAAATACCGCTATCTTTGAGTGCTCTGCGTACAGCTACAATCGCATCTAAATCTACGCCATCGGACGCGAGTATCGCAATATTTAAACTTTTGATGCTGTCCTGCTGGGTAGTTTTCATAATGAGTACCCTTTCAATACAGAGCAAAATAGAGGGGTGTTGCTATTGATTGGTTTTGGCATGTCCAAGGCGCTTTCACAGTAAATTCATATTGAAAATACCTGTTTGCTAGCCAAGTATGGAAAACATGGTTGCATATATAAATGAAGTCATCTGTCCGTTATCGTACATATGTACTCATTTATTTTTACTCTGGGCTGTCGCTTGGAAATAGCTGGATTTGATACCTGTGCTTCGTAGGAAAGTTCTGACTGAAAGTTAAATATCGGCTGACTTTCAATATGTGCCCTAAAGCTTATAGTGAATCACTGATTATTAATTGAGGTGATAGTTATGGCGTATGTATATTCATACAAGCTTTACGATGAAGTAACTGATGATTTTGAGGTTCAGCCTTTTAAGGCAACGATGGAAGAAATCCAGCGTCAGGTAGGTTTGCCCATTATGCGCACCAAGGAGTTTATCTCTGATTATGCATTGCGAGATGGTCGGTATTATTTACTTGCTGCATGACGTTAAAGGTTAGTTTTATCAGTATTGCAGCTATGGTCAGGGCTTATTGCAAGAGTGTATCAGTTTCAGATTTGACTACTTGGTAGCACTCACACACTTGGCTTTCTAGGCCTTTGCGGTCAAGAATTGTCACGCACCCTCGGTGATATTTAATGTAACCCGCATCTGCTAGTTTTGCAGAGGCTTCAGATACGCTGGCACGCCTGACCCCCAGTAAATCCGCCACACGCTGGTGGGTAAGGCTGATGCGATTAGAGTTCCAGCGGTCTAGGCAACTCAATAAAAATCTACATAATTGCTGGTCAATGCTGTGGTATCGGTTGCACGCGGCGATCTGTATTGATTGGCTCATCAACAGGTGCACATAACGTAGCGTTAAGTCTCTGAATTCAATATCGCTATCGAACAGTTTTTTGATTAAATCCGCTTTAATTCTGTAACCAAACCCCGCACTTTGCACAATAAATTTGGTGGTTGGCGATTGCACACCCAATAACAAATTAGTGCCTATCAAGCCATCATTGCCAATAGCCGCTACTTCAGGGGATGTACCGTCTTGCAGCATATTGACCATGGCAACAATGCTGGTGACGGGGAAGTAGATGTAATCAATCACGCCAGTAGGGTGATATAAATCGCCGTCGCGAATAAAAGCTACCAATTCTAAATCGGGCAAAAGCTCTTCATAAGTCGCAGGCTTTAATCGGCTTAGAAATCGGTTTCTATCAGGACTGCGGCGGTTACTCAATCTAGGCTCTCAAAAAGATGACAAATGCGTGGCTATGATTATTTAGGGGTTTTACTTTCGTAAACACGTAACGATCTAGGTGCTAGTTTAATTGTTGTTTCAGTGACCTTATTAGGTGCGCTCAACGTGCTGTCAATCAATGGTTTCCAGTCATGCTGATCATCATCAGGTAATTTTGTTTCTACTTCAACATGAGATGCATTGATGCAGACTAACACAGCAGACTCATTTTTATCTTTGGAGACAAATTTGACCACCATCGCTTTGTTATTGGGGTCGTTCCACTGTTCATCAGACATCATCTCGCCATTCACATTAAACCAGCTTACATCTGAGTTGCCTTGTTCATTAAGCTTGCCTGTGAGAAATTCGGCTCTGGAGATTGCATGGTGTTCTTTGCGCAGTGCAGCGAGATTACCCACAAAATCAATCAAGCTGTCGTCTGCTTTATCCCAATTTACCCAGCCTATCTCGTTATCTTGGCAATAAGTATTGTTATTGCCAGATTGTGAGTTATTGAGCTCGTCGCCCGCTAATAGCATGGGGATGCCTTGAGATAGAAATAGCGTCGCAAGAAAATTTCGCTTTTGCTGACTTCTTAAGGCATTGATTTCGGCTGAGTCACTTTCACCTTCGGCGCCACAATTCCAGCTTCGGTTATCGTTAGCGCCATCATTGCTATCTTCACCATTCGCATCGTTATGTTTCTCGTTGTATGAAACTAGGTCGTGCAAGGTAAAACCATCATGTGCCGTAATGAAATTAACGCTAGACCAAGGCCTGCGGTGTTGCTCATTAAACAGATCGCTTGAAGCCGCAAAACGATTAGCAAACTTGGACAGCATTGATTCTTTACCCGTCCAGAATTCCCGTGTGACGTCTCGGTAATCACCATTCCACTCTGAAAACCCAGGCGGGAATGAGCCAAGCTGGAAGCCCCCTGGGCCCACATCCCAAGGTTCAGCAATGAGTTTGCATTTTGTGAGTATTGGGTCTTGTAGCATGGCATGGAACAAGGCGTGATCTCTGCTGAAGCCATTTTCATTACGCCCTAGCGTGAGCGCCAAGTCGAACCTGAAGCCATCAATGCCATACACCGTTGCCCACATGCGCAGGCTATCCATCACCATTTGCAGTACTTTAGGGTGATTGGTGTTTAAGGCATTGCCACAGCCCGTCAGATTATCGTAATACCTTGGGTTGCCTGGCAACTCTCTGTAGTAACTCAGGTTATCAATGCCTTTGAATGACAACGTAGGGCCCAGATGATTACCCTCGCAAGTATGGTTATAAACCACATCCAGAATCACCTCGATGCCAGCTTGATGCAGCGTATCTACCGTTTTCGCAATTTCTTCCAATTCACCTGAACTCATATAGCCAGGCTCGGGGGCAAAAAAGGAGAGCGTGTTATAGCCCCAATAGTTGGCCAGATTTTTCTCAAGTAAGTGGCGATCTTGGCTAAAGGCGTGAATCGGTAATAGTTCAATCGCAGTAATCCCGATTTTTTGCAGGTGGCTGATGAGGGCTGAGTCACTAAGCGCTGCAAATGTGCCACGAATATCATGGGGAATCAGCGGATGCTGCATGGTCAAACCTTTGACATGCGCCTCATAAATAATGGTTTTCGGCCAGCGTATGTTGGGTTTTTTGCTTTTGACTAGTGTTGCTGGATCAATCACGATGGCCTTGGACATAAAGCTGGCGCTGTCACGCTCATCCATCGTCAAATCAGCATCTGGCGAATCGCTAATGGTGTATCCGTATAGTGAATCATCCCATTTAATAGCGCCGGATAGCTTTCTGGCATAAGGGTCTAGCAGCAACTTGTTTTGATTGAAACGCTGGCCTTCTGTGGGTGCCCACGGCCCATCTACCCGGTAACCATAAAGCTGGCCAGGCTTGATGTCATCCAGGTAGCCGTGCCATACGCCATTGGTACATTCCTTTAGCTGAATGCGCTCCGTTTCAGAGCTGCCGTCTTTATTGAACAAGCAAACACTAACGCTGCTTGCATGGTCTGAGAACAATGCAAAGTTTGTCCCCTTACCATCAAAACTCGCGCCTCTAGGGTAAGGTGATCCTTCTTTGATTGTTCTCATGGCTCGTCACTCTACTTATAAAATTTAGTTGATTAAGTACCCATCACATAATTTAATAAGAATGATGGTTCTCATCTATAGGCAGAGCGGAGAATTGAATATAGGACTATTCCTACGCTGGCTTAATGGGGGAAGTTCTAAAGCCTAATGCCCGCCAATGATACCTGCGGCAATGTTGATCAACAGCCCAATCACGGCTGCATTAAAGAGAAAGCTGAGTATGGACTGCGCGGTGACTGCTTTTCGTGCCGAACTTGTCATTACAGCGACATCAGAGGTCTGCGCGGCAGCTGCAATGGTGAAAGCAACATACAGAAAATCCCAATAGTCAGGGTTGGTTTTTTTGTCAGGAAACATAAATGCGCGCTTGGTTTTGTCTGAGAGATAAAACGTATGCGCATAATGGAATGTGAAAATAATCCCCACCAACAACCAAGAGCTGAGCACTGTGATGACGGTCAAAGCATAATGGCTAATACGTTCATGTGTTGCCAGATTGCTCACAGCGGCTAATTCAAAACCGATAGCCGCCAGGCTGAATACCGCCGAAAGTGACATGATGGCCAATACCGCAATGGCGCCTTTATCTTCTTGTGCTGAGATTCGCTGTATTTGTGCATGGTCTGCTTTTGTAATTAACCAGCCCATGAGCGCCAGATAAGACCAGACACCTGCATTCCAGCCAGTGAGTATGCGGGTGACTAAGCTCCAATCGTGAGGCAAAATCATTGCAATCACGATACCTGCCACAAGGGCAATCAGAAGGCGCGGGCGTTTGGGCAGCAAGGGGAGCATGTTCATCGTATTAAAAACTTAGTTAGCATTGTTTATCTCATTTAAATTGCAAACTCGCCAGCCGCGCATAGAGCCCACTTTGTTTTAATAAATCGGCTGGGGTGCCTGTTTCAACGATCTTCCCCTGTTCCAGTACAACAATACGATCTACTTTCTGGACAGTCGCTAAACGGTGGGCAATCACGATGGTAGT
Source organism: Methyloradius sp. (assembly GCA_035460505.1). Classification (GTDB taxonomy): domain Bacteria; phylum Pseudomonadota; class Gammaproteobacteria; order Burkholderiales; family Methylophilaceae; genus Methyloradius. Next base: position 17,368 of record DATHWP010000062.1, read on the forward strand.
GCGGCCTTTAATCGCCGCATTCAGGCCTTCTTGTACCAGTAATTCAGACTCTGCATCCAGCGCACTCGTCGCTTCATCCAGCAGAAGTAGCGGCGCATTTTTCAATATGGCTCTGGCGATAGCGATACGTTGGCGTTGACCACCCGAGAGCCGAGTGCCGCGCTCACCCAAAAATGTCTGGTAGCCATTCGGTAATCGATTGATGAATTCTTCTACCTGAGCGGCTTTTGCTGCTTTTAGCACTTCTTCATCAGTCGCATCGGGTCGCCCATAGCGAATGTTTTCCAAGGCGTTGGCGGAGAAAATGACAGGGTCTTGCGAGACGATAGCGATATATCTGCGGAAATCTTGCAGTGAAAGTTGTCGCAGGTCGATACCATTTAACAGAATGCTACCTTGAGTGACATCGTAAAACCGCAATATGAGTTGAAAGAATGTGGTTTTCCCCGCGCCAGAAGGGCCGACTAAGGCAATACTCTCGCCCGATTTAATCTCGAGGTTAATGTGCTCAAGTGCCTGTGATTGCAAGCGAGATGGATAACTGAAACTGACATCCTTGAACTCGATGCTCACATTGTTTGGGGTAGGGATCAATTCGGGATTTGAAGCTTCTATGATCGAAGGCTTTGCGTTAAGTAATTCAATCAATCGCTCAGTAGCGCCTGCTGCACGCATAATGTCGCCCCATACTTCGGACATCGTGCCCACGCCACCAGCCACTAGTAAGGCATAGAGCACAAACGAAGCCAGTTGCCCGCCTGACATGCTGCCATGCCTCACTTCATTTGCCCCGACCCATAGAACAAAAATAATTGCACCCATGACTGCAGTGATAATCAGGGCTGTTAGTGCGGAGCGTACTTTAGTGCGTCGAATAGCCGTGAGAAAGCTTAATTCGGCACGGTCAGAAAATCGTTTCTGTTCATGCCGCTCTTGCGTGTAAGACTGCACAGTAGGCACTGCATTGAGAATCTCACCCGCCAAAGCAGATGCATCGGCAATTTTATCTTGAGATTCTTTTGAGAGTTTTTTAACTTTTCTGCCGACAGCAATAATCGGCAGCATGACCATGACGAGCAGACCAAGATTCAATGAGAATAGATAGAGACTGGTCACAGCCAACATGACCATGCCACCCAGGAATTGAAACAGGCTACGCAAACCCATTGAGACAGAGCTACCTACTACCGTTTGGATGAGTGTCGTGTCGCCAGTAAGTCTTGATAAAACCTCGCCTGTTTGCAATGTCTCAAAGAATTCTGGGGATTGCGAAAGTACCCTTGCATACACGGCACTGCGCAAATCTGCGGTGACTCGTTCCCCTACCCATGAAACGGTGTAAAACCTTGCAGAAACCGTTAGCCCCCACAGTGCAGCCAAGGCGAACAATGCAATGAAATGCCCATTCAAGCTTAATGAACCTAGTAGCCCTTTGCCAGTGTTGGTTTGTTGGCCGAAACCAAAGTCAATTAAATCCCTGAATGCGAGAGGAACGACCAAAATGGTGGCGGAGCCTAAACACAGCAGTATAAAAGCCAAAAAAATCCTGAGGCGGTAAGGCTTCAGAAACGGCCATAAATCAGTTAATGAGTTCAATGGTTATCCCGTGGATGTTTAGAGGTGAGCGTGGCGATTATGCCACTCGTTAGAAGCTTTATTGAGTATTCGTTATTTAAGACAAACAGTCTCATGCTTAGGTTCTGGATTGCACGGTAATCAATTTATGTCACATATCAACATAATCTCATCATTAGGTCATGACAAATTGATGCCGCAGGTATAAATTAGCGCCTATGAGTTCTACAAACTTAATCCCCGCAAACACGCAATTGGCTAGCCAGAAATTCAGCAATAATTCTGGCTATACTCCATTGAGTAAAGCTGCTGATTCACAAGCTCGGTCAGCACTTGCGTTGATCAGCGCGATTCAAAATGTGCAAAACCTGCCATCTCATCTCGGTCAAAACATCAATACAACTGCTTAGTCCGTATAGTCGCCCAATAATCGTTGTTTGATCGTAAATTGAATTAATCCAATCAGCGATACTCTTATCCATCAGATTCAGCTAATAAAGATTGAGGAGGCATTCTAAATGAGATTAATTTTTGCGGTATGTAGCCTGTTGTTGCTTGGTTCTACATCAGTGTCGGCGCAAACAACTCAGCCAAACTATTTCAAAGATACATCATTATATTTGGCAGAGCATCTTAGCAATCTGAATAAACTGGGTAATGAAATGACTGGTATATCCGTGCTCACGGACAGGTTGGCCGTGGATAACCTCATCTATGACTTCAACCAGCTAAATTATGATGTGACCAATTTATATCAACTCAGTCTGATACGTGCGTCTATGTTGAATACAAAAGACAAAAAGGTGATTGATGAGTTTATCGGTATCGCAAAGAATAGATTCAGTAAAGATTGTGATTTTGGGGTGACGGACATCAATCAATTATTGGCATCAGTGCAACACCCCGCAGCGCTCTCTGAGAGCAAGCAATTGCGAGATAAGGTGGTTGAAGCGTGTGACTATGTTAAAGGTGTGAAATAGGTCTGTTTTAAGCTAAAAACCCCGAGCTGGCAGAGTGCCAACTCGGGGTTTTCTTACTTTAACGCGAAAGTTGCTTAAACAGAAGATTGCTTATTTTACTTAATAATTCTGAAAAGTTGAGTAAGCGCCTCTGCTTAGTAAGGCAGATCGAATAACAAGAATTCTGCATCGCTGGCGTTCTTGAATTCGATATGACTTACATCGCTTAGCTTTAATGCATCACCCGTGCTCAATGACTGGCCATTGATCTCCACGGCGCCGCGAATTACATGCACATAGCCCAGGCGTTTTTCTGCCATGGCATACTCCAACTGATCATCACCATTCATGATGGAGGCGTAAATGCTGGCATCTTGATGAATCAATACCGAGCCCTCTTTGCCATCTGGCGATGCGATGAGTCTTAACTTGCCAGTTTTTGAGGCTGCCTCAAAATGCTTTTCTTCATAGCTGGGTGGTATGGCTTTTACATTAGGCTCAATCCAGATTTGCAGAAAATGCACGCGGTCATCCTGTGAATGGTTGAATTCACTATGGCGAACGCCTGTACCAGCACTCATGCGTTGTACGTCACCGTAGCGGATGACTGAGCCCGTGCCCAAGCTGTCTTTATGTTCTAGTGCGCCATTCAGTACGTAGGAAATAATCTCCATGTCCTCATGGCCATGGGTGCCGAAGCCTTTGCCAGGTTGAACGCGATCTTCATTGATCACGACTAATGGGCCAAATCCCATTTGTTCAGGGTTGTAATAATGACCAAATGAAAATGTATGGTTAGATTGCAGCCAGCCATGGTCTGCAGCACCGCGTTGGTTACTTTTATGTACTTGTAACATGATCTTTCCTTTCATTCGATTCGGCATCCCCACCGTCACCAAGTTTAATATGCGATAATTTCGAACGGAACTTATTGCTATATATTGCGTTCCGTCAGGATTAAATGCAGTATTAACGCAAAATCAGCAGATGAAAAACGGAAATATTATCAACCTATCATCGAAAAATTCGAATGTTTAAAATCAGCCTCGACGGTCTGTTGATATTAGACGCAATTGACAGGCTTGGGACTTTTGCATCGGCAGGCAATGAATTGCATAAAGTGCCATCAACGATTTCATATTCTGTCGCCAAGCTTGAACAAGACCTGGGTGTGCAACTATATGAGCGCTTGGGTCCTAAAGTTGAGTTAACCAAAGCAGGGGTGGAGTTGCTGACGGAGGGCAGGTACCTTCTAAAAGCGGCAGAAGACCTCGAACACAGAGTGAGGCGGGTTGCTTCTGGCTGGGAAACTGAACTCACGATTTGCATGGACTCAATATTTTCGCCTCGATTTCTTATAAGTGATATTCGGGAGTTTTATAAGGTAGCAGACAAAACCCGATTAAGGGTCATCAAAGAATCTTTGTCGGGCACTTGGGAAGCCTTGTTAGATGGACGTGCAGATATATTGATAGGCGCTGCAGGCGAAGGCCCATCTGGAGGTGGCTACAATTCAGTAGTCATGGGCTTGATGGGGTTCGTGTTTGCAGTCTCGCCCGATCACCCTCTAGCAAAAATCGATAAACCCTTAGGGAAAGATGACTTGCATCCATACAAAGCCATTATCGTCAGCGACTCAGTCAGAAAGATGCCACCAAGAACCGTCGGCTTGTTATTTGGGCAAGACACGCTCGCGGTGCCAGACATGCATACAAAACTGGATTACCAGATTGCAGGGCTTGGCTTTGGTTTCCTGCCCAAGCCTTTTGCAATGCATGCTTTGGATAAAGGCTTGCTTGTTGAGAAACAGGTTAAAGAGTCTCGCCAACCAGAGTCTATCTCTTTAGTTTGGAGAACAGGGGAGTCGGGGCAGGCCGCCAAATGGTGGATTGAGCAAATGAAGAATCCAGAGATATTTGAGAAAATGTGTTTGGATATTCAAAGCTCATAACCATCACTATGGAAAGGAGCAATAAAAAAGGCTCACAGAGTTTAATCTGTAAGCCTTTAATTTTTTGGTGCGCCCGAAGAGATTCGAACTCCT
>DATHWP010000063.1:0-28368 GCA_035460505.1 Methyloradius sp.
TAGATATAGACATCACTGATCTTACTGGTGATGTCGCCAGCATATTGTTCAACGAAGAGTTGGGTGCTGTCATACAAGTGCGCGCCTCAGAGCTAAATGAAATCATTGAGGAACTCAACTTGACGCTAGCTGGATGCGTACATCGTATCGGCGTGCCAGTAGCGAATAACCATGGTTTTATTATCCGTAGATTTGGCGATATTGCTTATGCTGAGCTGCGTAGCGATTTACATCGTTTATGGTCTGAGACCACCTATCAAATGCAAAAGCTGCGCGACAATCCTGAGTGTGCGCAGCAAGAGTATGACCGCATCTTGGATGTGAATGACCCAGGCTTGCATCAATACCTGAGTTTCGATTTAGCCAACCATGTAGAAGCGCCTTATGTTGCTACTGGCGCTCGCCCGAAAATGGCGATTCTGCGTGAGCAGGGCGTGAATGGACAGGTTGAAATGGCAGCAGCGTTTGACCGTGCAGGTTTTCAATCACACGACGTGCATATGAGCGACATCATCAGTGGTCGTACCAAGTTGAGTGACTTTGCAGGGCTGGTTGCTTGTGGCGGATTCTCCTACGGGGATGTGTTGGGCGCTGGCGAAGGCTGGGCAAAATCCATTCTATTTAATGCACGTGCCAGAGAAGAGTTCTCTGCATTTTTCGAGCGTCAGGACTCATTCGCGCTAGGCGTTTGTAATGGTTGCCAGATGATGAGCAATTTGCGCAGCATTATTCCAGGCGCTGAATATTGGCCGCATTTTATCCGCAATAAATCTGAACAATTTGAAGCGCGCTTTGCCATGGTTGAAGTGATGGAGTCACCGTCACTGTTTTTTAGTGGTATGGCTGGGAGCCGCATGCCTATTGCCGTTGCGCATGGTGAAGGTTTTGCGGAATTTTCTTCACAATCGGCTGTCACAGAAGCGCTGTCAGCTAAACTAGTCAGTGTACGTTTTGTAGATAACCGAGGTGAGCCAACAGAGTCATATCCATTTAACCCGAATGGTTCGCCACAAGGGATTACTGGATTAACCACTGCTGATGGGCGTTTTAGCATTATGATGCCGCATCCTGAGCGTGTTTTCAGGACGGTACAGCACTCTTGGCACCCTGAAGGTTGGGGTGAGGATTCACCGTGGATACGTATGTTCCGCAATGCAAGAAAGTTTGTTGGCTAGTTTTATCGTATTAAGTTTAGCTATTTAATCTATTAACTAAAAAAGTAATTATCGCCATTTGGCGGGGAGAAAAGCATGAAAGCAATTAAGGTACTGTTAATGACGGCAACATTGGGTTTGTGGATGGGGCTCTCATTACACGCATACGCGCTAGATGGTGATTCGCAGGTTGAATACAGCGAAGCCTTGCAAAGCGGCAAAGTAAAAGTAGTGAAGAAATATCTCGATAAAGGGTTAGATGTCAACGAGAAATTTTTTGCCTGGTCTGCATTGCAAATCTGTGCGAATGCACAAAAAGACGCCCCAGTTCCTGAGAAGCCACATCTGGCAATCGCCAAGCTCTTGCTGGATAAAGGTGCTGATATCAACTATCAACACCCAGCGACCAAAATGACTGCACTACAGTTAGCTGCGTTGAACCACGATACCGCGTTAGTGAAATACCTGATTTCTCGTGGCGCTGACGTTAATATTAAAATGCGTGGCGGTGTTTCTATCGTGCGCGCAGTACGTGATCAAGGTGACCCGAAAATGGTTGAATTGCTAGAAGCAGCAGGCGCCAAAGATGATGGCTGTCAGGAAGATTGCCTCTAGTCAGTTAAGTGCGCCTGATGAATTACCAACCTACATGACTTTGTTAAACCAAGTTTTGTTAGATGGTTTTGTGGTTCAGGACGCAAGATCATACTTCAAATGACTGCGCTCTTCTGGCAACCTTTTAAGCATGGTATCAAATTGCTATTAAAGCCAACAACACTGCTTTTATCAGCGGGTGTTGTTGGTTTTTTGCTATCTAATTCACCTACTGCCGCTACTGAAATCAAGCTGGCAAGCGCTGATAAAGAGCCTACGCTAATTCCGAATACAGCAAATATTGATGAAAACTCTCCTATTTTCTCATCCCATATCAGGACACTTGCAGCCTCTTGCGCGGCCTGTCATGGCACTAACGGTAATAGCGTGGGCGGTATGCCAGTATTGGCAGGCTTAGACCCTACGCGGTTTGTAGTGCAAATGCAGGCTTTTCGCTCGGGCGAACGGGCATCTACAGTGATGCACCATCACGCCAAAGGCCTCACACCCGAAGAGATCGAGCAGCTTTCAAGATACTTTGCCACGCAAAAACGCGTACAGGCGGTACCTCCAATAAAGCAGAAGATGGATAGTCACCATGACGATTAATCGCCGTCATTTCATTAAATTTTCAGTGGCTATGGCGGCAACCATACCCGCTGGTATTGCAGTGGCAGACACAGGGATGATTGCGCCCAATTCAAATGCCAGAGGTCGTGTAGTGATTATTGGGGCTGGCTATGCTGGCGCTACTGCGGCGAAGTATCTGCGTATGCTGAGTCAGGGCGGCATTGAGGTCATTGTCATTGAGCGCAGCAGCCAGTTTGTATCATGCCCTTTAAGCAATCTGGTACTTGGCGGTAGCAGGAACATGGATCAGCTCACATTTGGCTACGATGCCCTGAAAGCGCATCACGGCATACAGTGGGTGCAAGATGAAGTGCTCGGTATTGATGTCGCCAATAACAAAATCAATATGGCGCGTGGCGAATTGCACTACGACAAATTGATTGTGGCACCAGGCGTAGACTTTAATTACGAGCAGTTACCCATGCTGCAAAGCAAAGACGCGCAAACACAAATCCCGCATGCTTGGAAAGCTGGTTGGCAAACAGTCAACTTGCGCAAGCAACTTGAGGCTATGCGCAGCGACGGCGTATATGTCATCAGCATCCCTAAAGCGCCATACAGATGCCCGCCTGGGCCATACGAGCGGGTAAGCCAGGTGGCGTTTTATTTCAAGAACCACAAGCCATCAGCCAAGATTATTGTGTTGGATGCCAACCCTGAGATTGTCTCCAAAAAAGGCTTGTTCACCAAAGCCTGGACAGATTTATATGCAGGCATGATCGACTATCGGCCTAACAGCAGCGTGGTGGATGTAGATGTTAAACAGCGTACGGTTAAAACCGAGTTTGAAACCGTACAGGCGGATGTGCTTAATATCATTCCACCGCAACGTGCGGGCAAACCAGCGCAAATGGCCAGCCTGAATAACATTGATAAACGCTGGTGTGAGGTGAACTTTCTTAGCTATGAATCCAAAGTCGTGCCCAATGTATATGTGATTGGCGATTCAGTCTCTGCGGCCTTACCCAAATCAGCCCATATGGCGACTTCGCAAGCAAGGGTTTGTGCCAGTGCAATCGTGGCTTTGCTGAGCGACCAAGCACCAGACGCAGCGCCTGTGTTTGCCAATACCTGCTACAGCTACGTAAACGATAAGTTGGCGATGCATGTGGCGAATGTCTATCGTTATGACCCTGTCAAAAAAGTCATGTTGCCAGCGGATGGTGGCGGGGTTTCGGATGCACCTTCGGAACTTGAGGGGCATTACGCTGAATATTGGGCTGAAAATATCTGGGCAGATGTACTGACGTGAGTAACTCAAAAGTTTTAAGTCATATGCTCTGGGTTTTCTTGTTGATGTTTTCAACGGCAAGCCTCGTCAATGCCGAAGCAGATCCTGCCAGCTTGCTGAAATTGCCAGCAGGATTTAAAGCACAAATCTTCGCGAAACTCGATTCAGCAGGCCAAGATTATTTTCGTGGTCCGCGCATGATGACCTTTGATAATGAAGGCAATCTCTATGTGTCGCTGGGGCGGGATAACAAAGTGATTATGCTGTCAGACAGCAATCATGATGGCATAGCGGATGAAGTTACTTTAGTTGCCGACAATCTAAACTCCCCTAATGGCCTAGCTTTCAGTAATGGCAACTTGCTGGTAGCGAATCAGGATGGCGTGGTGAGGCTACAAAAGCAAAATGGGCAATGGCCGACTGCTAAGGTGACGCCAATTATCAGCGGCCTGGCGACAGGCGGACACACGCTTAAAACTATTAAAATTGGGCCCAATGGCTATCTGTATATCAACATAGGCTCAAGCTGTAACGTTTGTGCGGAGACTGATCCGCAACGCGCCACGATTTTACGTTATACGCTAGATGGCAAATCTGCTGGCGCATTGACCACATTAGGCTGGCACGCGCCAACTGCTGTATGGGCAAGTGGGTTACGCAATTCGCAGGGGTTTGCATGGCATCCTAAAACTGGGGCGATGTTTGCCACTAACAATGGTGCTGATAACCGTTCCGATAGCAAAGGTGGCGCGGCCAATGATGAAGTCCCGCCTGAGCATCTAAACCGCATTGAGCCTGGCAAAAATTACGGTTGGCCGTACTGCTGGGGTAATCATGTAGCAGACCCCAATTTTATTTCTGATGATGGCTATTGTGCGACTATCCAATCCCCAGATATTACGTTTGCTGCACACTCCACACCTATTGGCATTACGTTTCTGAATCAGGCCAAATTCCCCGCGGAATATAAAAATGATGCGATAGTGGCATTGCATGGCTCATGGAATCGCAAGGATTTGTCAGGCTACAAGCTGGTACGCGTTAAGTTTGATGATGCTTCAAACCCTGACAAACCAACGGAAGTCATTGATTTCGCTACTGGCTGGCTGAATAACAATAGCGCCTGGGGGCGCCCAGTGGATGTGATTGTTGGGCCAGATGGCGCGCTCTATGTATCAGATGACCGCGCTGGACTGATTTATCGTATTACCTATACTGCAGCTCAATAGCACATAGATATTAAGCAAAAAAGAGGACAAGGCCATGAATACACAAACTGTCATTAAAGCTTTATATAAATCAGTGGTGTTACCCGCACTGATGATGGGTACACTTGCATCGCCAGCGATTGCTGCAGTTGAACAAGCCGCTGCCCCAGCAAATATGGTTGTGTATATTGCGCCAGCCCAATACGAACACCCAATCAAGCTCTGGCATTTTTACTACAGTTACTGGTTCGAGCAAGGGCCTGTAGCCGAAGCGGTGGCAGAAGATGTATTTGGCAGTGAATACGGCCATGTCGCCATGTGTACCAGTAATGAGGCGGGTAATACCTTAGTCTGGCTCAAGCCAAGTATGTTTTATAACCCACATATGACTACTTATTACGGCACGGTCACAGCCAGTGTGTACTCGGGCAGTGGCAAACCGCTAGGCACTTTTGTGGGCGAATCACAGAAGAATGGATTCTTGGATGTCGCGACCAACGACCAGATTAAAGCCACTTACAAACTCGCTATGCAAGACTTGGCGGCTAAAATGAATGCAAACCCAGCTTTTCAACAGTTGGTGAAACAGGGTATCCCTGATACTGAAACCAGATCGCCATGCACCATGGTGACTATGTTGCCATCAGCCAAATAAAAGAATCTCTTGGGTTCATATGAGTTTGCCTGATGATGTAATGGAGCTACGACAGGCTGCCCTTTTTTGCCTGAGCATGCAGCCTGCCACTGAAAAAGCAGAAGCTGTGGCGGCTTTGGCGGATGCTTGGGCGTCAAGTGCCTTGCAGCTTAAACCTCAAGTTGATTTAGAAGCCGCGATGTATGGTGCAATCCCCGGCCGACCTGATAAGCCTGAGCTTGTACCACCATTATCAGTAAAGCGCCGTGCCATGAATACGCCTGCTGGCCGCGCTGTTTTGATTCATGCCCTCGCACATATTGAATTCAATGCCATCAACCTTGCGCTGGATGCCATCTGGCGCTTTGCCGAGATGCCAACGCAGTATTACGCCGACTGGTTAAAAGTTGCGCAAGAAGAGGCGCTACACTTCACCCTGCTCAACCAGCACTTACAAAGCCAAGGTTATGGCTATGGTGATTTTCCTGGCCACAATAGCTTATGGGAAATGGTGCAAAAAACCGAAGATGACGTACTGGCGCGTATGGCACTTGTTCCTAGAACTATGGAAGCGCGAGGACTGGATGCCTCACCGCCTTTACGCGCCAAACTGGCACAAGCTGGCGACATGGCCGCAGCCAGTATTCTGGATATTATTTTGCGCGATGAAATCGGCCATGTAGCAATCGGTAATCATTGGTATAACTGGCTGTGTGAACAGCGTGGGCTTGAACCAATGAGCACTTATGCTAGTTTGACTGTTCAATATGAAGCGCCAAAGCTACGCGGCCCTTTTAATCTTGAAGCACGCCGCGCCGCGGGCTTTAGTGAACCTGAACTTGCTGCGCTGGTTTAGCGCTTCAAGCTATTTCTTATCAGGTACATCTTTCAGCGTAATTGACTGAATCACGACTGTTTGTAATGGCGTATCGCTTGGGTCAGTGGGTAATTTAGAAACCTTGAGCACTACATCCATGCCCTGTACCACTTTGCCAAACACTGCATAGCCCCAGCCCCGATCAGAGGCTTCTGTGTAATTCAACGAAGTATTATTAGCCACATTGATATAAAACTGGGCTGTGGCTGACTGCGGGTCACCAGTGCGCGCCATGGCGATAGAGCCGATTGAATTGGTGAGGCCGTTGTCTGCCTCATTCTTGATCGGCGCACGTGTTTGTTTTTCGGTCATGTCTTTAGTGAAACCGCCCCCCTGAATCATGAATCCTGAAATCACACGGTGAAAAATCGTATTGTCGTATTGTTTGTCTTTCACATACTGCAAGAAATTGGCGACGCTTACGGGTGCGCGCTGGCTGTTCAACTCAACCAGTATCGTGCCCATATTGGTCTTGATTTCCACCACTGGCAGTGGTGCTGATATGGCGCTGATGCCGAATGACAGGCTCAATGCAGTGACTGCTGATAATAAGACGTGCTTCATTGAATTTAGAGACATGGTTTTCCTTTAACTGTGGGTGCTAAATAAATTAATAATACCATCTAGCCCGCTATGGTTGAGCGCATAAGTGGCCTGCTGTTGAACTACTGGCTTGGCGTGGTAGGCAATACCTGCGGCAGCTTCTTTCATCATTGTCAGGTCGTTTGCACCATCACCAATGGCAATTACTTGCGACTGATTCAAGCCTAGTTGGTTTCTGGCCTGGATTAAAAAATCTGCTTTTGCCTGCGCATCTACCACTTTACCTAATACTTGCCCTGTAAGTTTGCCATCAATGATTTCTAGCGAGTTTGAATGCGCGTAATCCAAACCCAATAGATTTTTAAGGTAATCTGCAAAAAAATCAAAGCCGCCAGAAACCAGCATGGTTTTGATGCCGTGTTGTTTGCAGGCGGCAATCCATTCTTTTGCACCAGGGTTGAGTTGCAGGCGCTCCTCTATCACACGTTGTAACGATGATGCATCCAGGCCTTTCAATAAGCCAACGCGGCGGCGCAGGCTTTCTTCAAACTGGATTTCGCCACGCATGGCACTTTCGGTGATCTCCGCGACCATCGGCTTGATGCCCATCATGTCGGCGATCTCATCGATGCATTCGATATTAATGAGTGTGGAATCCATGTCCATCACTGCCAATCCTATATTTTGCAGCGTGTGTTCATCTGCTACCAGTGCGTAATCAAGCGCATGGCTTTGGCAATACTGGCTGATTTTCGTTGTATCTGGTTGGCTTTGAAGCGGCAAATAATAAGCATGATCAGTCAACTGCACAAATGAGCCGCTACTTTGGCTCAATTGCTGTATTTCGCTAAGTGTTTGGGCTAAAAGCGACGGTGCCGCAATTGACGGCTCTTGGATGACAAGACGCATAGTGGATGAGTTAAACACAAAAACAGCATTATACACGGTGAGAGCAGGGCCAAATGTGACCAAAGCTGGCGTAATTAGGCTATTTCAGCGAAAATGTGCGATTAGCTACTGATTAAAGCATATCCATGAATTTGCACGAGTTTCAAGCCAAACAATTGCTCCAGCGCTATGGTTTGGTCGTCCCTAAAAGCCAAGTCGCCAATACGCCAGAGTTAGCCAGCGATGCTACCAGTTTGATTGGTGGCGATGCCTGGGTGGTCAAGGCGCAAATCCATGCGGGCGGTCGTGGCAAGGCAGGTGGCGTTAAGGTCGTTAAGTCTGCAATTGATGCAAAAAACATTACAGAGAATTTACTGGGTAAACCCCTAGTCACTTACCAAAATGCGCCAGATGGCCAGATGGTGAATCAGGTGTTGGTGGAAGAGACTCTGCCAATTGCGCGCGAGCTATATATTTCCTTGCTGGTTGATCGCAGTCTGGAGCGCGTTGTGTTTGTGGCTTCTGCTGCTGGCGGCATGGATATTGAAGAAATTGCTCAGGTTAGCCCTGAGAAAATCCTGCGTGAAATCTGTGATCCATTAAATGGTCTGGTGGATTTTCAGGCACGTAATATTGCCTTTGCCCTAGGACTTGCTGGCGAGCAGATCGGCGCATTCACCAAGCTGGCTAAAGGCTTATATCGCCTGTTCAAAGAGAACGACCTGGCACTACTTGAAATCAATCCCCTGGTCGTTACAAGCACTGGTGCTTTGGTTGCACTGGATTGCAAGATGAGCGTGGACGATAACGCGCTGTATCGCCAGAAAGCACTTGTCGAGCAGCGTGACTGGAGCCAGGACGATGCAAAAGAAGCGGTGGCGCATGCTGCAGGGCTGAATTACATTGCACTCAACGGCAACATCGGCTGTATGGTCAATGGTGCAGGCCTGGCCATGGCGACCATGGATTTGATCAAGCTGCATGGCGGCATGCCTGCAAACTTTCTGGATGTGGGTGGCGGTGCAACAGCAGAAACTGTGGCTAAAGCTTTCAAGATTATTTTGGCCGACAATAATGTAAAAGCCATTCTGGTGAATATATTCGGCGGTATTATGCGCTGCGATATCATTGCCGAAGGCATTATCACAGCCGTGAAAGACGTCGGGATTAAGATCCCCGTTATTGTGCGTCTTGAGGGTACCAATGTTGAGTTGGGCAGAAAAATGCTGAGTGAAAGCGGATTGTCAATCATCTCGGCAGATGGCCTGACCGATGCAGCAAAACAGGCTGTGAACTCAGTCAAGAATACGGCAGTGAAAGTTTAGTATGAGTATATTGGTTGATAAAAATACAAAAGTGATTTGCCAGGGATTTACTGGCAAGCAGGGTACCTTTCACTCCGAGCAGGCGATTGCTTACGGCACCAAGATGGTGGGCGGGGTAACGCCTGGCAAGGGTGGTCAACGGCATCTGGATCTGCCTGTTTTTAATACAGTGCGTGAGGCGGTGCGAGAAACTGCCGCAAATGCTACTGTGATCTACGTACCGCCTGCATTTGCGGCAGATTCCATTCTTGAAGCCTGCGATGCAGGTATTGCCTTGATTGTCTGTATTACCGAAGGCATACCCGTGCTTGATATGCTCAATGTGAAAGCGGCTTTGAAAGCGAATGGCGTTAATATGGTTGGCCCAAATTGCCCTGGTGTGATTACGCCAGATGAATGCAAAATTGGCATCATGCCTGGCAATATTCATCTGCGCGGTAAGATCGGTATTGTTTCTCGCTCTGGCACCCTCACCTATGAGGCAGTGCACCAGACAACGGCGCTGGGTCTGGGTCAATCTACCTGTGTGGGTATTGGTGGCGACCCGATCAAGGGCCTTAACTTTATTGAATGCCTGCAGATGTTTGAAGCAGATAGCGAGACTGAAGCGATTATCATGGTGGGCGAAATTGGCGGTAGCGATGAAGAAGCTGCTGCTGATTATATCCGCCATTATGTCACCAAGCCGGTTGCCGGTTACATAGCAGGCCAGACGGCGCCAGCAGGTAAGCGCATGGGGCATGCGGGTGCTATTATCTCAGGCGGCAGCGGCAAGGCGGAAGATAAAATCCGTGCGCTGGAAAATGCAGGCGTGATCGTTGCAAGTTCCCCCGCTGGCTTAGGTGAAGCAGTGCAGGCAGCAATAAAAGCGGCTATTGTGAGCCACAAATAATCAAGACAGGAACAACATGTTGCGTAAATTTTACCTACTAGGTTTATTAATGTTGGCGACTATGTTGCCTGTGGCACAGGCGGCGGATATCCCTTACTTGCTGACGGCAGCGGCAAAAGGCGATCTATCTACAGTCAACGCATTGCTGAACAGCGGAACCAACCCAAATACAAAAGATGCTGACGGTATTACTGCCTTGATGTATGCAGCACGCAAAGATAAAGCCGATGTTGTATTGGCGCTTATCAATAAAGGCGCTGATCTGAATGCCAAAGACAACGGTGGCTGGACTGCGCTGATGTTTGCCGCCAAGAAGAATTACATCGCCACGGTGAGGGTACTGCTGGATAAAGGAGCAGACCCTAAAGTACGCGATGAATCAGGTTGGAGCGCTTTGGGCATGGCCTCTACCTCTGGCTATTCAGAAGTGGTGGATCTGCTGCTCAAACACGGCATAGATGCCAACGTGAAAAGCGATGATGGTAAAAGTGTGCTGATGTATGCGGCTAAAAACGGTGATGTTTCTACCATCAATACTTTAATCGCTAATGGCGCAGATGTCTCCTCTCGCGACCGTTTCGGCATGACTGTGCTGATGTACGCTGCAAGGGCGGATCAAGTGGCTGCTATCAATACCTTGTTGGATAAAGGTGCGAAGCTAGAAGATCAGGATAAATCTGAATGGACTGCATTGACCTGGGCAGTTAAGAAATCCGCAACCAAGGCGACCAAGGCCCTGATTGAAAAAGGTGCTGATGTTAATCACAAAGATTCTGAAGGTACGCCTATCCTGCAACTGGCTGTGAGTAATACAGATAGCGATCTGGTGAAGTATCTGCTCGACCACGGTGCTGATGTGAAAGCGAAAGATCAGTATGGCCTAACTGCTTTGGTCTATGCATTGAAAGCGGGTAATCCTGACATCGTTAAGTTGATTAAAGATGCTGGCGGTAGCTACTAAACAATGTCACAAGGCTTGCGAAGAGTATGAGTGAGTCGATTCGACTGGCGATTGCCCAGATTAACTGCACAGTTGGTGATATGGCTGGCAATAGCGCCAAGATATTAGCCAGCGCTCAGCATGCCGCACAATCAGGCGCCAGCATGCTGATTACCCCTGAGCTTGGGCTATGTGGCTATCCACCTGAAGATTTACTACTACGCGATGATTTCTTGCTGGTCTGTGAAATCGAGCTGCAGAAACTCGCTGCCGCATTGCCTGATATTGCTGTGCTTGTTGGGCATCCTCACAAAGAAAATGGCAACTGCTACAACGCTGCTTCACTGTTGCAAGGTGGAAAAGTGGTGGCAACTTACCACAAGCATATTTTGCCTAATCACAGTGTGTTTGATGAAGTGCGTTATTTCGCTACGGGTAACGATGCCCTAGTGTTTGAACATCAAGGTGTGAAATTTGGTGTGCTGATTTGTGCGGATGTTTGGGAAGTTTCGCCTGCCAAAATCGCCAAGCAGGCAGGCGCCGAAGCACTGCTGGTGCTGAATGCATCACCTTACCATATGGATAAACAGGCCTCGCGCCACGAGGTGGCTGCCAACCGTGTAGCTGAAACAGGGTTGCCTATTGTCTATGCCAATCTGGTGGGCGGGCAGGATGAGCTGGTGTTCGATGGTGGCTCGTTTGTGCTGGATAGAGATGGTGTCTTGGTACAGCAACTCCCCGCATTTGATGAAGCGTTTGCCTTGGTTGAGATTGATACCAACCAAAAAAATCGAGTCAACCCGCAACCTGCTACGATTGTTCCCGAGCTCTCAATTGAGGCTTCGGTCTATCATGCCCTGAGTGTTGGTCTGAGGGATTACATCAATAAAAATGGCTTTCCTAGTGTTGTCTTGGGTTTATCTGGCGGCATAGATTCTGCATTGACCATGGCGATTGCTGTGGATGCACTTGGGGCAGATAAAGTGCGTGCAGTGATGATGCCCTCTGAATTTACTGCCGATATTAGCATCACCGATGCCGCACAAATGGCGCATGGCTTGGGCGTTGAATATACTGAGCTGCCTATCAAGCCATTATTTGATGGTTTTAGGGCTACATTAGCAGATGAGTTTGCAGGTCTGCCATTTGATACCGCGGAAGAAAATCTGCAAGCTCGCATACGCGGCATGTTGCTTATGGCGCTATCCAACAAATTCGGTAGCATCGTGCTTACTACTGGCAATAAAAGTGAAATGGCGGTGGGTTACTCTACGCTTTACGGGGACATGGCTGGCGGTTTTTCATTACTCAAAGATGTGCCGAAAACCTTGGTCTATCGTTTAGCGAAATATCGTAATAATATTTCACCTGTGATCCCTGAACGTATTATCTTGCGCGCACCGACTGCTGAATTGCGTCATGGGCAGACCGACCAGGACAGCCTGCCACCATATGAAGTGCTGGATGCTATTATGGAAGCGTATGTCGAGCATGATAGTAGCCATGCGGATATTGTCGCCCTAGGTTATCGTTTGCAGGATGTCATCAGGGTCACTACACTGATAGACCGCAATGAATACAAGCGGCGGCAAGCGCCAGTTGGGGTTAGAATTACACAGCGCGGTTTTGGTAAGGATAGACGTCACCCAATTACGTCAAAGTTTGCGTTTAAATACTAAATAATTATTCTAAATTTTGAGGAAAAGTGCACCATGAAGAAAATTGAAACAATCATTAAGCCATTCAAACTGGATGAAGTACGTGAAGCCTTATCCGAGATTGGTGTGAATGGTTTAACCGTGACTGAAGTAAAAGGTTTTGGTCGTCAAAAAGGCCATACCGAGCTTTATCGCGGTTCAGAATACATCGTCGATTTCCTGCCGAAAATCAAGATTGAACTCATTGTGGCAGATAGCCTACTTGAAACCGCGATGGATGCGATTATTCGCTCAGCCCGTACTGGCAAGATTGGCGATGGTAAGATTTTTGTATTCCCTGTAGAGCAAGTTGTACGTATTCGTACTGGTGAAACGGGCGAAGAAGCAGTTTAAACCGAGGTAATAAGCGCATGCCAGTCGTCCTCAAAACAGTCATTCTGCTGGCAATCTCTAATGTCTTCATGACATTCGCTTGGTATGCGCATTTAAGAAATCTGAACGACAAGCCTTGGTACATTGCGGCGCTCCTGAGTTGGGTGATTGCCTTGGCAGAGTATATGTTTCAGGTGCCTGCTAATCGTATGGGCTTTACTGTATTATCACTGGCGCAATTAAAGATATTGCAAGAAGTGATCACGCTCTCGGTATTTCTCCCATTCGCTGTTTTCTACATGCATCAACCGCTCAAGCTCGATTTTCTCTGGGCTGGTTTATGCCTGATGGGCGCGGTTTATTTTATGTTTAGAGGCGTTTGAGTCAGCGACTTTAAAGTATCAAAAGCCTAGTATTAAAATCCAAGAGCCCGTGCGCTCTGGTAGAAAATAAAGCTTACCACCCAAGCAAGCACTAACGACCAAGCAATCGATAGAAACATGAATGCCGTGCTTTTTGACTCTGTACGTAAGGTAGCAATAGTCGATAAGCAGGGCGTGTAAATCAGGGTGAATAGCATAAAGCTCATGCCCTGTACCCAATCAAGATGCTGCGCCATCATGTGCATCAGGGCATCGCCTTGTAGCCCATAAATCACGGCCAACGAGCCTACTACAATCTCTTTGGCGACAAAACCGAAAATCAACGCGATAGCGAGTTGGGTATCAATGCCGATAGGGTTTAATACGGGCGCGAAAAACTGCCCGATCATGCCCGCATAGGTGGCATCACTGGCAGCAGGTACGCCACTTGGAAAGTTAGTCAATGCCCAGACCAAGACCACACCGATGATAATGAATTTGCTGGCACGGTTTAAAAAGTGGCGCGCTTCATTCCAGCCGCGTAGCAATATCTGGTTGGGAGTAGGAAAACGATATGGTGGCAACTCCAGTACAAAGGGCTCAGAGGTTTTGTAGTGACCTTTGTAGATGATGGCGGTGAGGAATATGGTGGCAAAGCTCACCATGTACAGCGAAAACAATACAACAGGTGCCTGTTTGGCGGTAAACAGGGTTGCTGTCATGAACAAAAAAACCTGCAGGCGGGCAGAGCAGAGAGATAAGGGAATCACCAGCATGGTAAGCAGGCGCATGCCGCGTGAACGCATCACACGTGTGCCCATCAGCGCAGGTACATTACAGCCGAACCCCATCAACATCATCACGAATCCACGGCCATCAAGCCCAATTTTTGCCATGAGGGCATCCATCAGGAATGCGGCGCGGGAGAGATAACCACTGTCTTCTACCATGGTCATTATGATGAAGAAGAGGATGATAATTGGGATAAAGGCAGCCACGGTGCTGACGCCGCTATAGATGCCATCCAGCAATAGCCCATGCAGCCATGTTGGCGCGTGGACTAATATGGGCTCCAGTATATCTGCGCGTACTAAATCAAGTACCCAGGCAACCCCTTCTTGCAAAGGCGTGCCTACCGTGAAAATCACCTGAAATAGTAAAAACATCGCCACGAAGAACAGTGGCAAGCCAAACCAGTGATGCAGCAGTACCTTGTCTATTCTGTTCGTGACTTGATTCGTCAGTTGCAGTGGCATCTCAACACAAGATTTAACGATACTATCCATCTCTTCAGCGAGTTTCTCGTCTGTTTTCAGATGGAGTGCAGACATTTTTGGCACATCATGTTGTTCTGTTTTGGCGATAATCTTTGCTGCACTTTGCAGGGCTTCATTGCAGCTGTTGCCATATTTCGCGCTAATCTGCATGACAGGCATCAGCAGTTTTTCGGCCATTTTTTCGGTGTTAATCGTGATACCAGCACGCTTCGATTCATCACTCATGTTGAGTAATAGCAAAGATGGTAGCCCGAGTTCGGCAAGTTGTAGGGCAAGCGATAACTGACGGTCGATCTGTGAACTATTCAGTACGATCATCACCAAATCAACATGCGTTGTGGTGAGGAATTGGCGCACGACTTCTTCATCTTCAGAGTAACCCGCAAGATCATAGATGCCGGGTAAATCAACCAGCTCTACTATGTGCCCGCCGAGCAGAATTTTCACACTCATGAGGTCAACAGTGATGCCAGGCCAATTGCCGACGCGTGCAGAGGCGCCGCTGAGGCGATTGAACAAGGTGGATTTGCCCGTATTGGGCATACCCAGAAGTGCGATGCGTTTCATTACTGTGAAATGTGGATCAGTGCGGCTTCAGAACTGCGCAGGATAACGTCTGTAGTGCCGATACGTACATGCATAGGGCCGTTAAAGCTTGCACGACGAATCAACTCAATTTTTTTGCCGATACGAAAGCCAAGTGCAGCTAAACGCTGCGACAAAGTGTCTTCAGCATCTATCGCTTGGATAGTGGCAAATTCGCCAGGACGTAAACTTGAAAGATGAATCATATGGGTTACGCATGCAAATGATAATAGTTCTTAATTATACATAAACTGCATAAAAATGAATCATTTATTGAGGCTGAAACATAAGCCTGTTTTCTGGCGTTTGTTTATGTGGCAGTGCTTGTGGAAAGCATCAATGTATTACACAGTCATGGCGTGGTGACGGATAATAGTGCCCACATCATTTTTTGCAGCATTTTTGGAATTCTCTCATGGAAATTAAGGTTAATTTTCTCGATAAGCTACGTCTTGAAGCCAAGTTCGATGACTTCACGGTGATTGCCGACCAGCCTATCCGCTATAAAGGCGATGGCTCGGCGCCGGGGCCATTCGATTACTTTCTGGCTTCATCGGCTTTGTGTGCGGCTTATTTTGTAAAGCTGTACTGCAATACTCGCAATATTCCTACTGAAAATATCCGCCTTTCGCACAACAATATTGTCGATCCGGAAAACCGTTACCAGCAGATTTTTAAGATACAGGTCGAGTTGCCGGCGGATATCTCCGACAAAGACCGCCAGGGCATCTTGCGCTCCATCGACCGTTGTACGGTCAAGAAAGTAGTGCAGGCTGGGCCAGAGTTTGTCATTGAGGAAGTCGCCAATCTGGACGCCGATGCGCAGGCCTTACTGACGATGCAGCCTGTTTCTGACAACAGTACCTATATCGCGGGCAAAGACTTACCCTTAGAGCAAACCATTGCCAATATGTCTAGCGTGCTGGCGGGTGTGGGCATCAAGATTGAAATCGCTTCGTGGCGCAATATCATTCCCAATGTGTGGTCCTTGCATATCCGCGATGCGCACTCACCCATGTGTTTCACTAATGGAAAAGGTTCGACCAAGGAAAGCGCTTTGGCATCGGCCCTAGGCGAGTATATCGAGCGGCTGAGCAATAACCATTTTTACGCTGGATCGTTCTGGGGCGAAGACATCGCCAACGCGGAGTTTGTGCATTATCCCAACGAGCGCTGGTTCAAGCCAGGCCGTAAAGATGCGCTGCCAAAAGAAATTCTGGATGCGTACTGCCTGCAAATCTACAATCCCGATGGTGAATTACGTGCTTCACATCTGGTCGACACCAATTCCGGCAATGCACAGCGCGGCATCTGTTCACTGCCCTATATGCGCCAGTCGGATGGCGAGGTCGTCTATTTCCCCTCCAACCTCATCGAAAACCTTTACGTCAGCAATGGCATGAGTGCCGGCAATACGCTGGCTGAAGCGCAGGTGCAGTGCCTGTCCGAGATTTTCGAGCGCGCGGTCAAACGCGAAATTATCGAAGGTGAAATCGCCTTGCCGGATGTGCCGCAGGAAGTGCTGGCGAAGTATCCTGGCGTTCTGGCTGGCATCAAGGCCTTGGAAGAGCAGGGCTTTCCGGTGCTGGTCAAGGATGCATCGCTGGGTGGGATCTACCCGGTGATGTGCGTTACCTTGATGAACCCGCGCACAGGTGGGGTGTTTGCCTCGTTCGGCGCACATCCAAAACTTGAAGTGGCGCTGGAACGCAGTCTGACCGAACTGCTTCAAGGCCGTAGTTTTGAAGGCCTGAACGATTTACCGCAACCCACTTTTGCAAGTGAAGCCGTGACCGAGCCCAATAACTTTGTCGAGCACTTCATTGATTCAAGCGGTATTGTGTCGTGGCGTTTTTTCAGTGCAAAATCGGATTTCGAGTTCGTTGAGTGGGATTTTTCAGGCCAGGATGAAAATGCTAATACTGAGGAAGCCGCTACTTTACTTGGCATTCTTAAAGGCATGGGCAAAGAGGTGTACACAGCGGTGTATGACCAGCTAGGGGCCGTTGCTTGCCGAATATTGGTGCCAGGTTATTCAGAAGTTTATCCGGTAGAAGATTTGGTATGGGATAACACCAATAAAGCCCTATTGTTCCGTGCCGATATCTTGAACCTGCATCGTCTGGATGACGCAAGTTTGGAAGCGCTGCTTGAGCGTTTAGAGAATAACGAGCTGGATGATTACGGCAACATCGCTACATTGATTGGCATTCAATTTGACGAAAATACAGAGTGGGGCCAGCTCACAGTGCTTGAGTTAAAGCTACTGATTCATCTCGCCTTACAGCAATTTGAAGAGGCGCATGAGTTGGTGGGTGCCTTCCTGCAGTACAACGACAACACGGCCGAGCGCGGATTGTTTTACCAAGCCTTGAATGTGGTGCTGGAGGTTCTGCTAGATGACGACCTGGAACTCGACGACTATGAGGTCAACTTCCGCCGCATGTTTGGCAATGCCCGGATGGACGCCGCAATTGGCTCAGTGGACAGTAGTGTACGCTTCTTCGGCTTGACGCCGACCAGTTTAAAACTGGAAGGACTCGACAGGCACCACCGCCTGATCGATAGTTACAGAAAACTGCATAAGGCTCGGGCCAATATGGCTGCTATCGGTTGAGACCGCCACCCAAAGCAGCCATTCGCAATTGGAGTCTAGATAATTCAGTGATCAACTAAGCTCTTGAATTCAGCAACTTTAGGAATCCAAGCAATCATACCTTGTGTGCGTGATCTTACTTCGGGTAAAGCAAGACACATCTCGACACTTTCATACCCTGGAGCTTCTGGATATGGAGCAACACGGAATGGCGGATTATGATTAGCTGGGCATAAGTATATTGCCTCATTTTGCCCTACTGACGTCAACTCCAAAATGGCAGAAGAACGAGTCATCAAAAATAGTGGTCGATAACCTTGTTCCGCAGAATTGCGTAAATAATTGATCACAGCTTCTTGAGTAGTATGGTCTAGCCCCTTTTCTACCATATCCACTACAACAGCGTCTGAACCTTCAGCTTCCAGATTCACTAGTAAAACAGTTAGGGCTTCGGATTCGGTAGCACCTTCATCAGTGAGCCATGTCATTACTCGTTGCACCTTATGTTTAAGAACAATATCGGTGCTTAGTTGAGCGATGGTTGCTTTTCTATTTCCATCCTCCAGTCGTTCTAAACCAAGAAAAGTAGCGTTAGGTAAAGAATCTGCTATCTGACAGGCAAACTGGGTTTTGCCGCTACCCAATGAGCCAATGATGTAATTAAGCGGACGAATATCGCGAAGCTCAAATAATTCTCCAGCCCATGGCCAAGGTAGAGAAAAAGAAGTTTGAAGTCGCCGAGAATGATTGAACACGTTTGTCAGATTGCCGTTATCGGGAATGAGGCCTTTAGCAAGATCAGAGCGAAGATGCTGCACGCTATCAATCTTATTCATTAATTGCTGAATCTCGTTTTTCAATAAGCTTTCGTGCGCAATTAAAGCTACTTCAAGAGCTTGAGAGTCGCCATTTAGGACTTGCAGAACTTGAGTGAGACTAAGACCTAATGAACGTAAAGTCGCGACTTCAGTAGCTCGAATCATATCGCTTGGACTGTACATTCGATAACCTGCTGGCGAACGCTTAGGAACAACCAGGCCCTTGGACTCATATAATCGAAGGGCTTTTATCGAAACCCCGAGGCACTTTGCAGCTTTAGTAGTACTTAATTTTTTGCCAGTATCATTCATGCTTCACCTTCTCTGAATATGTAATTACTCTCATAATGAAGGTTGCCCCAAGGGTTAAGTCAACTGTTGTTTAAAATGATAATCAGAGTTTGCTATTGGCCGATAACAGTCATTTATCCGAATGCTTAATTAATCTAAACCAGTTAATAAATTAAATAGAGGCCAAGTTTAAAGCGCGCTAACCTAACCAGTCTTTTAATCGTTTTGCAGTTTCATTATCAAGTTTTGGTTTAAGTGTCAAATCGCAGTAATCCTGTGTTTCCGTTTGTTTAATAATCGTTGTTAGCATGAGTTCATCGCGGCGGAAAAAATGCGTATGTAGATGGGCACCATCAGGTTTTTTAGCGACAATATCCTTTAGGTTTTTTGCATTTACCTTAATGTTATCTACTGCGATTAATACATCGTTTGCGGCTAATCCTGCTTGTTCCGCGGGGCTGCCTGTAAATACGTTTGCCAGCTTTGTTTCAGTCTCACTGCTTAATTGTAGCCCTAGCATTTCTCGCAATACATTCGGGTTTTTATCTTTGGTTTCATACGTGATCCCGAATTTTGCTAATAGCTTTTTCAGTTGTGGGTCATCAGTGCCGCGCACTGTGCTATCTAATAACTTACTCAGGTTTTGGCCTGTGCTGGCTAAAATCAAATCATCTATCTCATCTTCACCTAGCAAAGTGCCGTTAGTTTGATAGCGTAGCCACAAAGCGTGTATGACGTTATCTAATGAACGATCTTTTATGCGTAAAGATAAATCCAGTGCTAAGGCTACAAGAGAGCCTTTGAGGTAATAGCTTATTTGTGTGTTTGGGGTGTTTTCGTCTGGCTTATATAATTTAACCCAACTATCAAAGCTGGATTCGTCCAGTCTTTGTAGTTTTCGTCCTGGCGTACGCAAATAGCGGGTGATGTCTTTGCTCAGTGATTTTAGATATTCTTCACGGGTCATCAAGCCTGCGCGTAACACTGCCAAGGTGTCGTAATAGGCGGTAAAGCCTTCGAATATCCAGAGCAAACGCGTATAGGCTTCGCTTGATAAATCGGGGTTCCCAAACACTTGTGGGCGCATGCGCTTTACGTGCCATGCATGAAAATATTCATGACTGCAGAGGCCAAGAAACTGCTGGTAATTTTCAATATCCAGCGTTTCATCTTTAACTGGTAGCCAGCTGCGTGGGCATATCAGGCTGGTGGAATCGCTGTGCTCCAAGCCGCCATATTGATTGTCGCCAGCAGCGTAGAGCATAAATAAATACTGCTTGAACGGTGCAACACCAAAGAATTTTATGTGGTATTCGCACAAGTTTTTCAGGTCTTTGCAAATACGTTTTAGATCACTTTTGTGCTTGCCAGAAATGGCAATACGATGAGGCACGCCAGCAGCTTTGAATTCTGCAACAGTCAGGTTGCCGATTTCAAATGGATAGTCGATCAGCTCAGCGTAATTACTGGCTTTGTAGCGGCCAAAGCCTAGTTTATCTATATTTACAGCAGGCATTGAAGTCGCTACCTGCCAATCTTTATAAGGCTTTGGGGCTGAATTCAGCTTTACTTCACAATTAGCTTGGTCAGCACCATGCACTTTTAAAAACAGGCTAGTACCGTTAAAGTAAGCACGTTCGGTATCAAAATATGCGGTACGCACAGACATATCAAACGCATAGACCTGATACGTAATACGCACCGGTGTGTTGCACGGCGCGCAATGCCAGGTGTGCTTATCCAGCTTTTGGATCGCAATGTTTTCGCGCTTGCCTTTATGTTCAGTTGCGGCGCTTATCTCCACAATATGCCGAGCAAAATCGCGGATTAAATAGCTACCAGGTATCCACGCGGCGAGCGATACTATTTGGCCATCTGGGCCAGGCTTGCTAATCACGCAAGTGACTTCAAGCAGGTGGGCGGTGGCTGAATGTAGGGAGACTTCGTAATGGATGGTTTGCATAATTGTCTAGTGGGTTGTACTTAATAAATATAGTCAGGTAAAAAATGCAGTCAAAATGGAATCATCAATCAGAGTTTAATGCGGGCTTGGAAATGCGCAAGCACTGGATGCTAGATGATGAGATTTCTTTTCTGAATCATGGCTCATTTGGCGCAACCCCGAACGTGGTATTGCAGAGTCAGCATGATTACCGCGCACTGATGGAACGTCAGCCTGTCGATTTTTTTGTCAGGCAACTGCCTGATTTGATTAGAAAAGCAGCTGCTGATTTAGCGGGTTTTCTAGGGGCTAATCCTGATGATTTAGCCTTTGTCGAGAATGCTACAGCAGGCATTAACGCAGTATTGCGCTCTTTTCCATGGCGAGCAG
Source organism: Methyloradius sp. (assembly GCA_035460505.1). GTDB lineage: Bacteria > Pseudomonadota > Gammaproteobacteria > Burkholderiales > Methylophilaceae > Methyloradius. The sequence goes on from DATHWP010000063.1 coordinate 21,208, forward strand.
GTGATGAGCTATTGCTGGCTAATCATGCGTATCCTGCAGTTAAAAATTCGGCTCATTTTGTTGGCCGTCAATTTGGAGTTACCGTACGTGAGTTTGAAGTGCCATTCCCGCTAGAAGATGAAAACGAAATACTGCAGGCATTCATGAAAGCAATTAGCCCGAATACCAGAATGGCTGTGCTTGACCATGTTTCATCGCCACTTTCTATTATTTACCCCTTAGAGAAAATGCTGGAAATTTGCCGTGTACATGGCGTGCAAACCTTGGTAGATGGTGCGCATGCGCCAGGTATGCTGCCTATTAATCTTAATTTGATTGATGCTGACTGGTATGTGGGCAATTGCCATAAATGGTTATTTGCTGCCAAGGGCTGTGCATTTTTATGGGCAGCACCACATGCGCGCGATTTCTTGCAGCCGCTGTCTATTTCACTGCATGCGGATGTTGGCTTCCCCCAAAACTTTGATTGGGTTGGCACGCGAGATATCAGTGCATGGCTTTCAATCATTGCTGCGATATGCTTTTATAAAAGCATAGGAGGTGATGCAATACCAGAAAAATTGCACAACTTTGCCATTGCAATGGCGGAGCAACTTGCGACGGATTGGTCAGTTAAGTTGCCAGCAAGGCCTGAAATGTTTGGCAGCATGGTGACTTTGCCTGTGCCGTTTAATGATGAGGTTACCCAAGAAACAGCGAATCAATGGCGAGATAAGTTCTGGCAAGAGCATCAAATTGAAGTGCCATTCTTTGCGATCAATGGACGCTTATGGTTACGCATTTCTGCACAGCTTTATAATCGCAGTATTGATTATCAAAAGTTGTCACAAGCAGTGACTAGTAAAATTAAGTGACTAAAAACTCCACGCGCAGTGTAATTAAGCTGGTGACTCTTTAGGATAAGTGGCAGCCAGGTAAATCAGCGCCACGATAGGGACGAGTAAGCAAGCAAAGGAACAGTATTTATAGAGAAAAGCGCCAGCGATAGCGCCTATCATAAAGGCGACAATCGCAGGACCATAAATAGCAAAACGCTTGGCAGCAGCGTTTGCAGTTTCAGGATTTTTGGTAATGATATCTACAAAATCAATCACAGCTTGCGTCATGTTGCCCGTCATAATCGTAGTAGGTACTTGGCCAGGTTCAATCAGGCGTGATTGAGCGTTTTGTATGCCCATGGCCATCACAGCGAATATCCCCGTTAAAAGGGCAAGCCAGTTGTCTGGATTCAATATCGGGCTGGCATGCCAGCCACTGAGCATGAATAAAGTCAAAAAGCTTGCTTGCTCCATATACAACAAAATAATCAGTCGCCTTGATTGCGAGCCGTAATGCGTAATCACAAGGCGCGTAGCGGCTACTGTGATGATGAATACAGGGATTGCCAGTAATTTTGATACTAAGCCATTAGAAGAGTTGCTGACTGATACGCCTATCATTACGATATTGCCTGTCATATGATTGGCAAATAGCCCAAATAAGGCTACGAAACTCACTACATCAACAAACCCGCCTGTGAAAGACAATATATTGGATTTGCCAAATAGTGGTAAGGATTGAATTTTGTTGATCATAGTGTGAGGTGATTTTTTACAGGCTGGCGTTGTTATATTTAGATGATTATTAATTAATTTGGCGTGCCTAAGCTTTCACCATCAAGATAACAAAAAACCCGCAAATGCGGGTTTTTTGTTTTGCTATCACTAGAGTTGCCAGATTATTTCTTGGCAGCAGCAGTATCGGTAATTTTTGCTTTAGCACGCAAGTCGCTCAACAGTTTTTCCAGTTTTTGTTGTTGCAGGCGTTTTTGCAAGTCATCTTTTACTTTATCGTAAGCTGGTGGTTGTGCGTCACGAATATCATTTAGCTTGATGACGTGCCAGCCGAATTGGGTTTGCACGGGGGCTTGTGTGATGCCACCTTTTTGCAATTTAGCGACTGCGTCGCCGAATGGTTTCACCATGCCGCCCAGAGAGAACCAGCCTAAATCGCCACCTTTGTCTTGTGAACCAGGATCTTTAGATTTGTCTTTTGCGATTTTTGCGAAGTCACCACCTTTACCAAGCTGTGCAATCACGTCTTTGGCTTCAGCTTCTGTCGCTACCAGGATATGGCTTGCGCTATATTCTTTGTCGCCGAGTTGTTTTTTGTAATCATCGTAAGCAGCTTTTGTATCTGCATCACTCACTGGGTTTTTCTTGATGTAGTCAGCTAGGAATGCATTTACCAACAATTCTCGTTGTGCAAGTTCTTGGCGGGCTATGTAGTCAGGTTGTTTGTCCAGACCAATGCGTTGCGCTTCTTGCGCAACCAGTTCGCTGCTGACCAGTTTGTTGATGATGACGTTACGTGTGTTGTCATCAACATTTTGGCCACGGGCAGTAGCATCCTTAACAATAAAATCGTAAACAGATTGTTTGATTGGCTTGCCATTGACTGTAGCAATAACGCCATCAGCCGCTTGTGCTGCGGGCAACATCATTGATGCTGATAAGGTGATTGCCGCAAATACACGGCCAATCGTCAAAAAGTTAGAAAATTTCATGCGTGATTCCTTCAGTAATTTTAGTAATTAAATGCAGTATTTATAATTCATTTGGCGACTTTGCACGAATGCTCAGCGCATGTATTTTAGATGTCATCAGGTCTGCAAGTGCTTGGTAAACCATGCGATGTCGGATTATGTGGGATTTTCCGTAAAAATGCGAGCTTACGATATTCAGGCTGTAGTGTCCGCCGCCTGTATTGCCAGCGTGCCCTGCATGTAAGGCGCTATCATCCTTGATTTCGAGCACACTAGGTTCAAGTGCAGCCAGACGTTGTTGTAACTCTTCTATAGTGGAAAGCATCAGCTTGTAATCGTATCTATGGTCATTAGGCAGGCAAAGTTTTGCGGAAGGGTTTGACCATTACTTTTGCATACACACCTGCCGTCACGAAAGGGTCAGCATTCGCCCAAGTTTCAGCCGCTGCCAGATTGGCAAACTCAGCCACAATCAGGCTACCTGTATAACCTGCTGGACCAGGGTCTATGCTATCTATCGCGGGCAAAGGGCCCGCTATCAACAGGCGACCTTCTTCATTTAGCTTTGTTAAACGCGCCAAGTGTTCGGGCCTTGCTGCAGTGCGCTTGGCAAGGCTATCAGGGAAGTCTTCTGTGACAATCATGTACCACATTATTTCGGTGTTTCTTCGTTAATATATTTGTTAAGTATCAAGCCCTGGCCGATGATAAAAATGAACATCAGCGTTGTTGTACCGAACAGCTTGAAATCTACCCAATGATCCGTCGAATAATTAAATGCAACGTATAAATTGATGAAGCCGAGCACCAAGAAAAATAAAGACCAAGCCAAGTTGAGATTGTTCCAAATGTTATTAGGCAAACTAATCTGTTTTTCCATCAATCCGCGAATCAAATTCTTCTTAAATACCAGGTTAGCCACAATCAAGGCAACCGAGAACACCCAATACAGCACTGTAGGTTTCCATTTAATAAAGTTCTCATCGTGCAGTAGGAGAGTCGCGCCACCGAATACGACAATAATCAGGCCGCTGGCAATCAGCGTGCCTTCAATCTTCCCGTACTTAAGCTTCATCCAGATCATCTGGATAATCGTGGCGACCATGGCTGCTGCGGTTGCAGGATAAATGCCAAAGAACTTGAACACCACAAAAAACAGGATGACGGGAAATAGGTCAAAAAGAAACTTCATAAATGCCTTAAATTGAATGCAACAGCGAGCAGAGAAAAATCTAAAAGTAGCATGAGTATGAGCGACAACGCTATTTTGCTATGATTGCGCTCTAGTCACAAGCAACCAAGTACAAGTATTCAAGTCTTATACCCATGTCCACGCCGATAGATCTACATTGCCATTCTACCATTTCAGACGGATTGCTTACGCCAACTGAACTGGTTATGCACGCAGCGAGCAAAGGTGTGCGTGTGATGGCGCTGACAGACCATGATGATATTTCTGGCTTACCAGAAGCCAAAGCTGCCGCAAAAATAGCGGGGATTACGCTGCTCGCAGGCGTTGAAATCTCAGTCACTTGGCGCAGGCGTACTTTGCATATCGTTGGCTTAAACATTGACCCCGAATATTTGCCCTTGGTTCAAGGTTTATCCTCCATTCGCGAAGGCCGTCATCTACGCGCAAAGGCCATGGCGGAATCATTAGACAAAGTTGGCATCCATGGAAGTCTGGAAGGTGCCTATGTTTACGCAACACATGGCATTATCAGCCGCACACACTTTGCCCGCTATTTGGTTGAAAAGGGCTATGCAAAAGACTCCAAAAAAGTATTTAAAAAATATCTAGTCAAAGGCAAGCCAGGCTATGTTGAACATCGTTGGGCAGAATTAGCTGATGCCGTGAACTGGATTGCCGCTGCGGGCGGAGTAGCTGTGATCGCGCACCCAGGGCGTTACGACCTAGGACGTACGAATATGTTATTGCTATTAGAAGAGTTCAGGGCTTTAGGTGGCAAAGCGATTGAAGTGGTGACTGGCAGTCACACGCCGCCGCAATATGATGAGTACGCCAAGTTTGCCCGGATGTTTGGTTTTGCAGCTTCAAAAGGCTCGGATTATCATGGCCCCGGCCACAGTTATATTGATATGGGCAGCCTGCCTGATTTGCCTCATGGGTGCATACCCGTGTGGCAAGATTGGCCTGAAGCAAAATTGCTGGAAACATTACCAGCAGAAACCTTACCTTTAGAAAACGAGTTGCACTAATGGCGCAGTATTTCGTAGTTCACCCTGAAAACCCGCAAGCACGACTCATCAGCCAGTCTGTTGAAATCTTGCGTAATGGCGGCGTCATCGCCTATCCAACAGATTCAAGTTATGCCCTTGGCTGTATGCTTGGCAATAAAGACGCCCAAGACCGTATCCGTAGTATTCGTGGCGTAGATGAAGACCATCTATTTACACTGGTTTGCCGCAATTTGAGTGAGTTGGCCGTGTATGCGCAAGTCGATAATAGTCAGTTTCGCTTGCTCAAGGCCAATACGCCCGGGCAATATACTTTTATCCTTAAAGCCACGCGTGAAGTACCGCGCAGATTACAGCATCCCAAACGCAGCACCTTGGGTTTGCGTGTGCCAGAGCATGCAGTTACGCAGGCTATTCTAGAACAACTGGATCAGCCGATTCTAAGCATGACTTTGCTGTTGCCAGAAGACGATGAACCAATGAATGCCGCGTGGGAGATTCGTGATCGCCTAGAGCATCAAGTCGATTTAGTGATTGATGCTGGTGCCTGCGTGGCAACGCCCACCACAGTGATTGATCTTACTGGTGAAACCCCTCAACTCATACGTGCAGGTGCTGGCGACACTGCTCCTTTCGGACTATAAAAATATCATGATGGAATTGACGTTTATTCAGAAAATTGCAATCTATGCGCTGCCCGTGATCTTCGCGATCACGGTGCACGAGGCCGCTCACGGTTATGTGGCTAGATTTTTTGGTGATATGACTGCGCAAGAAGAAGGGCGCATCACCTTAAACCCGATCAAGCATATCGATTTGGTGGGTACCATTGTGATACCCGCAATAAGTCTGCTGTTGGGCGGTATTTTGTTCGGCTGGGCGAAACCAGTACCAGTAAATTTTTCAAGATTACGGCAGCCAAAAAAAGACATGTTGTGGGTAGCCGCAGCAGGTCCCGCAGCCAATTTGGTGATGGCCTTATTCTGGGCAGTGCTTTATAAATACTCTGTTGATATGGGTAGTTTTGCAACGCCTGCAGGCTTAATGGCGCAAGCTGGCATCATGATCAATATCGTGTTGATGGTGCTCAATCTGCTGCCAATCCCACCGCTCGATGGTGGCCGTATTGCCGTTAGCTTGTTGCCAAATCACTTGGCATACCGCTATGCAAAAATTGAGCAGTATGGCTTTATCATCCTTATAGTTTTGTTGTTTTCCGGTGTTTTGTCGAAGATATTGCAACCATTTATTGAGATAGTGGCAGGCTTTATTCAATGGTTGATTTTATAAAGCTCCATATATTTTAAGTCGCCATTGGGCTTTTCTCTAAAATCGTTCACTTGCCCTTATAATGCGTATATCTTCATTCTAGGCTTTAAATCACTATGGCGGTTGAGCGGGTTTTATCGGGCATGCGGCCCACAGGTAATCTGCACCTTGGGCATTATCACGGCGTATTGAAAAACTGGCTGCGTTTGCAGCATGAGCATGAATGCTTTTTCTTTGTCGCCGACTGGCACGCGCTTACCACACATTACGACACGCCAGAGATCATAGAAGAGAGCGTCTGGGAAATGGTCATCGACTGGCTAGCCGCTGGTGTTGACCCTGCCAATGCCACCATCTTCATTCAGTCTCGCGTACCAGAGCATGCCGAATTATTTACGCTACTTTCGATGATTACGCCTTTAGGCTGGTTGGAGCGTGTGCCCACATACAAAGACCAGCAGGAAAAACTTGCCCAGAAAGACCTTTCCACCTATGGCTTTCTTGGATATCCCTTGCTGCAAAGCGCGGATATCCTGATCTACAAGGCCACACAAGTGCCTGTAGGTGAAGACCAGATCCCACATATTGAATTTACGCGTGAAATCGCGCGCCGCTTTAACCATATCTATGGCCGCGAGATTGGCTTTGAAGAAAAAGCCAAGGCAGCCATCAAGAAACTTGGTAGCAAGCGAGGCGGATTATATGACGAGCTTCGCACCCGCTACCAGGAAACCGGCGATGATGAAGCGCTGGAGTCTGCCCGCGCCATGATAGAGGAGCAGCAAGGCCTTAGCATGGGGGATAAGGAACGCCTTCTAGGCTACCTGGAGGGTGGCGGCAAGATGATTCTGCTAGAACCAGAACATAAGCTGACTCCCGCTTCAAAGATGCCTGGTCTGGATGGGCAGAAGATGTCCAAGTCGTACAACAACACGATTTCATTGCGCGAATCTCCAGATGTGGTCGCGAAAAAAATCAAGACTATGCCGACTGATCCTGCACGTGTGCGTCGTACTGACCCTGGCGATCCGGAGAAATGTCCTGTATGGCAATTGCATGAAATCTATTCAGACGAGAAAATACAAAGCTGGGTACAAGAAGGTTGTCGCACGGCAGGTATCGGCTGTATAGAATGTAAACAGCCAGTCATAGAGAGCGTGCTGGAAGAG
>DATHWP010000064.1:0-6829 GCA_035460505.1 Methyloradius sp.
AACAATTTCAATGACTTCACCTTCACACCAGTTGAACTCGCCTTCAGGCTTTTCCTTTGTCAGCAATATCTTCTCTGGACGTAATGCTACCCCCACTGACATGCCTGTATTGCCACTAATGCCATGCCCCACATAATGCACACACTCTTCACAGCGCACGGTGACATGGTCAGGTTCATCAACTTCAATCACGCCATCGAAAATATTCACGTTACCGATAAAGTCAGCTACTTGACGGCTGTTTGGCATTTCGTATACTTCATCTGGGGAGCCGACCTGCAAGAAGCTACCCTCGCTCATTACCGCAATACGGGAAGCCATCGTCATGGCCTCTTCCTGATCATGCGTAACCAATACGCAGGTAACACCGACCTCTTCAATAATATTCACCAACTCAAGCTGGGTTTTTTCACGTAGTTTTTTGTCCAGGGCCCCCAATGGTTCATCCAGTAACAATAATTTGGGGCGTTTTGCCAGACTACGAGCCAATGCAACGCGCTGTTGCTGACCACCAGAAAGCTGGTGTGGTTTTCGCTTGGCGAATTTTTCCAACTGTACCAAACTGAGCATGGATTCAACCCGCTCAGCAATGTCTTCTTTCGCCATATCATCACGGCGCAGTCCGAAAGCGATGTTTTCCCACACCGTTAAATGAGGAAACAAGGCGTAAGACTGGAACATCATATTAATGGGACGTTTGTAGGCCGGCAGATCGGTAATATCTTTACCTGCCAGAAAAATCTTTCCGTTAGTCGGAGTTTCAAATCCAGCCAGCATTCGCAAGAGCGTAGACTTGCCACAACCAGAGCCTCCCAATAAGGCGAAAATCTCACCTGTAGATACCGTAAGAGATATATTGTCTACCGCCTTCACTGAGCCGTCATATACCTTGGTGATGCCTTCAACCCGCAATAATTCCTCAGGTTTTAATTTCCTTACTGGATTAGTTCTTGCCGAGTTGGCTGCAGTTGAAGTCATAGATACCCCTTATAAATAATTACCAGAGATTGCCTTACCAATTCATTCAAAACAGAAGCTAGCTGCAAAACACTGGCTTTGATTTTTTTCGCCAGTGTTTTGCATGCACGACTTTAAATATTAAACGCCAGTTTTAAAGCGTGTGAAATAGCGAGTCATAGTACGGCGTGTTGCGTTATCTACGTTGCCTGGAGGAATCATCTTGGAAACAACATCGTCAGGTAGATAAATGCTCTTGTTGTTCCTGATTTCAGGGTCCACATACTGCGTAGCAGCCTTATTAGGGTTCGCATAGGTCACAGCATTAGTCAGCCCAGCGTGCACTTGCGGCCTCAATATGTAATTGATGAACTTATGCGCATTCTCAGGGTGTTTTGCATCCGCAGGAATGGCCATCGTATCCATAAACAGAAGCCCGCCTGATTTAGGCACCAGCGCGACGATGTTTTGTGGAGATTTGTTTTCAATTGAGCGTTTACGCGCTAAATTAAAATCGCCTGCCCAGCCGAGCGATGCACAGGAACCACCGCTTGCCATCTCCTCGATTTCACCACCAGAGTTGAATTTCTTGATGTACGGACGCACTTTTTTGAGCATGTCATAAGCTGCTTGATAATCAGCAGGATCTTTTGAGTATGGATCTTTACCAATATAATTCAATGCAATAGGGAATATATCTGAAGCTGTATCTAGGAAATTGATACCACATGATTTAAGTTTTGAAGCATATTTAGGGTCGAATACCAGATCCCAAATATTGTCAGGCATAGGAGTATCACCTAGCGCTTTTTTGACTTTATCTACGTTGATACCAACAGTATCGTAGCTCCACAACCAATCCACCAGATAGGTATTACCTGGGTCCAACTTCGCTATCTGCGCCATGATATTCGGGTCTAGATTTTTGTAATTCGATAGCTGCGATTTATCCAGCTTCTGGAACAAACCACCTTCTATTTGCAACTTAGCCCAGTTAGATGATGGCACTACGATGTCGTAGCCAGTTTTACCTGCGACCAGTTTGGCATGCAAAATTTCATTGCTGTCGAATACGTCGTAACGTACTTTGATACCTGTTTCTTTTTCAAAATTTGGAATGGTGTCCGGTGCAAGATAATCAGACCAGTTGTAGATGTTGAGGATTTTTTCTTCTGCTGCCCAGGTACTTGAAATCATGCCGAGGCCTGTAATGGCAGCGGCAATCACGGCAATCAGCTGCTTCTTGTTTGGTAGCCGTTTTATAGAGTGTGAAATCATACTAAGTGCTCCTTCAAAATAGATGATAAAAGTATCGAGAACCCCAGAGTTAGCCTAAGGTTCTTTGTCTTAACGCACAACATTAGCATTAAGCCGACATAGAATAATACAAGCTCGCCATCCCTAACCAGCTCTCGAGAACTTTAAAAATTTGTGCTTGATATTAGCCACTATTCCAGTGCAATCAAACTGTAGTTACAATCAACCACGTGTTAGTTAGCCTGTTTTTATTGCCTACAATTCGAGCAATTTTTATGCCGAATTAATCAACCCATTTTTGCTCATTAATGCTCTATTTCATTGGAATTGGAGCCATTTCAATTAACAACATACGCTTAATTGGTGCATCAGCTATATTCATGCGACTTTTACTACATCATCATCATGCATCCAGCCATTTTTGGTGATATCGGCAAGCGTTGCATCTAGCGTTTCTTTAATCAACACCATCATTTCATCAATTTGCGCCTTAGTGATACATAGAGGTGGTGCAATTATCATGCGGTCACCAACGGCTCTCATGATCAAGCCATTAGCAAAGCTGTGATTGCGGCATATCATGCCCACCTCAAGCAGCTCGTCAAACGCTATGTGGTTTACTTTATCTTTCATCAAGGCAAAACCAGCGACCAAACCACAAGTTTCTGCACTGCCGACGAGTGGATGATTAGCAAGCTCAGCATAGCGCTCAGCGAGATAAGGCCCTGTTTCATTGAGTACCTTATCCACCAAGCCTTCGCTTTCAATGATGTCAATGTTGGCAAGGGCTACTGCACAAGCCACGGGGTGCCCTGAGTAGGTATAGCCGTGATTGAATTCGCCACCCTGGTTAATCAGCACATCGGCCACACGCTTGCCTATCACTACACCGCCCAGTGGCAAGTAGCCAGAAGTGACGCCTTTAGCGAAGGTCATGAGGTCTGGTTTAGCACCCAGCAACTCCGAGCCGAACCATTTCCCTAGGCGGCCAAAGCCACAAATGACCTCATCGCAAATCAGCAAAATTCCATACTTATCACAGATACGCTGGATTTCTGGCCAGTAGGTTTTAGGTGGAATAATCACGCCGCCGGCTCCTTGTACTGGTTCGCCAATAAACGCAGCGACTTTATCGGCACCAATTTCGAGTATCTTGGTTTCGAGCCAGCCTGCGGCTTCCAAACCAAAAGCATCCTTGTCTTTAGTCGGTGCAAGGCCGTAGTGATAAGGCTGCTCAATGTGGACGATATCGGGAATCGGCAATCCACCTTGCGCATGCATACCGCTCATACCACCAAGGGAGGCGCCCGCCATAGTAGAGCCATGGTATGCATTGTTGCGGCTGATGATGACTTTGCGCTCTGGCTGGCCTAATGTTGCCCAGTAATGGCGCACCATACGAATATTGGTATCGTTAGACTCCGAGCCAGAGCTACTGAAAAACACATGTGAGAAATTATCACCTGCCAAGCCGACAATGCGTTCTGCCAGCTTCACCGCAGGCACATTTGTAGTCTGGAAGAAGCTGTTGTAATAAGGCAACTCCCGCATTTGCTTGGTAGCAGCATCCGCAAGCTCTTGACGGCCATATCCAACATTCACACACCACAAGCCAGACATGGCATCAAAGATTTTATTATTTTCAGAATCCCAGATATGAATGCCATCAGCCTTGGTGATAATGCGGGCACCCTTACCCGCCAGACTTTTATGATCGGTAAATGGGTGCATATAGTGTGCTGAGTCTGTGGCTTGAATTTCACTGGTCGTCGTCATGGCGTTCTCAATTCTTAATAATTCGCTGTCAATTAATCGCTTACACATGCATCAATAAATGCTCACGTTCCCACGGGCTGATCACCCGCATGAATTCGTCGTGCTCGGTTTCTTTCACTGCCAGATACACATCGATGAAATTCTTGCCTAACACGTCATGTAGTGGCTTTGCATTCTCCAGCACACGTAAGGCTTCGGATAAGCCGCGTGGTAATTGGTAATCCGAGGCATAGGCACTACCAGTAGTTACTTCTGTTGGTTGCAACTCTTCAATAATGCCTTGATACCCGCAAGCAAGGGTCACGGCCATTGCCAGGTAAGGATTGGCATCTGCGCCCACTACGCGGTTTTCAACACGACGCGCATCTGGGTCAGAAATCGGCACGCGGATACCAACAGTACGATTGTCATAGCCCCATTCAATATTAATAGGTGCAGCGCCATCTCTCACAATGCGGCGATATGAGTTCACATATGGCGCCAAGATGGCCATTGCCGCAGGCAGGTACTTTTGCAGGCCAGCGATATAGTTGAAAAATAGTGGGGATGCAGTGCCATCTTCGTTACTGAAGATGTTTTGCTTGGTTTTGGTATTAATCACGCTCTGGTGGATGTGCATGGCAGAACCAGGCTCGCGCTCCATCGGTTTCGCCATGAAAGTGGCATACATATTGTGGCGCATGGCCACTTCACGCAGCGTGCGCTTGAAGAAGAACACCTTGTCGGCGAGCAGCATGGGCTCATCGTGCAAAAAGTTGATTTCCATTTGCCCTGCACCGAATTCATGAATCAGCGTATCCAGCTCCAAACCCATAATGCCGCAGTAGTCATAGATGTCTTCAAACAGTGGGTCAAATTCATTCACTGCATCAATGCTGTATAACTGGCGACTGGTTTCAGAGCGACCACTACGGCCGATTGGAGGAGTAAGCGGTAAGTTAGGGTCGGTATTACGGGCTAGCAGATAAAATTCCAGCTCAGGTGCGACGATTGGCGTTAGACCCATGTCTTTATACAAGCCAGCAACGCGACGCAGCACATTGCGCGGGGCGAAATCAATGGGTGAGCCGTCATGATTCACACAATCCATAATCACCTGCGCAGTGGGGTCAACTGCCCAGGGCACTAAGCGCACAGTGGTTGGGTCTGGCAACAACACCATATCTTTGTCGGTAAAACCAAAAACATTGTCGTAACCTTCGTGGCCTTCGGGCGACTCACCAGTCACAGTCACGCCTAGCACGGCTTCTGGTAGACGCATGGCGCGTTCTGTACTGAATTTTTCGCGGGGTAAAATCTTGCCGCGAGCAACCCCTGTTAAATCTGGTACTAGGCATTCGATTTCGGTGACATTGTTTTCAGTCAGCCATCGATCCATGTCTACATGGTTAAAATTGGTACAGTCAGTTGTCATTTTTTACTCCGCTACTTTTCTGTTCTATTTATTTTCGTATGTTTATTTTGATTGATTCTGGATTTCCTAACTAATCTGGCGCTGCTCGCCCTCTAGCTTTCATCTGCCCTGCAGCCCTTGCTCTGCAAGCATCGCCGAAAGCTTGAAAGATTGATAGATACACTGGGTTTTCCATCACTTTCCACTCAGGGTGCCATTGCACGGCCAAGGTAAATGCTGGTGCATTTTCCACACTGACAGCCTCTATCAGGCCATCTGGTGCGAATGCCTCGGCAACCAACCCCTTACCTAGCCTATCAATCCCCTGCCCATGCAGAGAATTCACCATAATTTGTTTATGGCCTGTGATACGGGCTAATTTTCCGTTGGCTACCAATCTAACCGAATGTGCTGGCGAATATTGGTCATCAATAGGTAAATCTTTAGGTTCGCGATGGTCAGCCATACCCGCCACCTCTTGCACGGCTTGGTGCAAGCTACCGCCGAAAGCCACGTTGACCTCTTGAAATCCACGGCAAATGGCAAGCAATGGCACGCCAGCAGTCACTGCAGCGCGAATCAGGTTTAAGGTAATTGCATCGCGCGCTGGGTCTAGCGGTAATTCCGGATTGTGTACTTCTTGATCAAAATTTGAGGGATGCACGTTAGAAACCGCGCCAGTCAGCAAAATGCCATCGGCTGTTTCTAGCAGGGCTTCTAAATCGATATGTTCGCTAATAGAGGGGAGAAGTAAGGGTAAAGCACCTGCTGCTTCAGCCACCGCCAGAATATATTTCTGGCCCACCATGTGAAAAGGATGCTCACCCTGATGTTTAACATCGGCTGGAAGCAACACCACTGGTTTGTGTTTTATAGACTTCATAGTTTGGCCGTAGCCGATTCTAGATAACGCACTTCTGTGTTGGTTATGCAAGCAAGTTATTTGGTTGCAGTACAGGTTTCGTGAATGTATTATTCCTTCAAATTGGTGATGCTACAAGAGCCATTTAGATTATTTTAATAGAGCCACTTAAGTTAACCACCATATCACTTAAAGCCACTCAATAACGGGATTCTCTCATTGAAACAATTAGTGCTCTCTGAATGGCTGTTAACCCAACTTAGCCAAAACAATTTCCCCAAACGAATGCCCACTCACAGGCGTATTTATGAGGCTATTCGGCAGGCGATTACCGATGGTGTATTGGCTTCTGGCACGCGCCTGCCCTCCACACGTAGCCTTTCAGAAGAATTATCAGTGTCACGCAATACGATTCTCGCCGCTTTTGAACAACTGCTTGATGAAGGCTATGTCGCTGCGCAGACTGGCAGTGGCACTTATGTCGCCTATAACCAGCCAGATGGATTCCCAAAAAAGCCAATTTCCACCGCTAATATAGAACCAAAGCCTCAAGATGATGCTGGCCTTTCGCGACGAGGCAAGGC
>DATHWP010000065.1:0-2373 GCA_035460505.1 Methyloradius sp.
TCCCAAGCCACGAACTTCTTTTAACGCGGGCACGTTAGCTTGCGCTGCTTTGAGTCTCGCTATCAGCTTTTGGCCTAAGTCGTTTGACCGCTTGATCAGTTGCTCTTCTTCAATAATATCAATCACTGCATGCGCGGCAGCAATGGCAAGCGGATTACCAGCATAAGTGCCACCCAAGCCACCTGGCAGAGGCCCATCCATTACTTCAGCTTTGCCGCAAACAGCAGATAACGTCATGCCTCCTGCCAGACTTTTTGCCATCAACATAATGTCTGGCATAACATCGTAATGCTCGGCAGCGAACATTTTTCCAGTGCGTCCAAACCCTGTTTGCACCTCATCAAATACCAGCAGGATGCCGTGTTCATCACACTCTTTGCGCAATGCTTGCATCAACGCAGGCGGTGCAATATAGAAACCACCCTCGCCTTGCACAGGTTCAATCATGATGGCGGCAACACGTTTGGGATCAATATCGGACTTAAAAAGCGTATGCAGAGCCTGGATAGAGTCTTCCACACTCACACCATGCAAATCGATCGGGAATGGCAGGTGATACACATCGGAAGGAAATGGACCAAACCCAACTTTGTAAGGCACCACCTTGCCTGTAAGTGCGCAGGCCATCATGGTGCGTCCATGAAAAGCGCCAGAGAACGCAATAAGGCCAGGGCGACCTGTGCTGGCACGTGCAATTTTTACAGCATTTTCTGCAGCCTCTGCACCACTGGAGAAAAATGCAGTCTTTTTAGCGTGAGTACCAGGCGTGAGCTTGTTAATGCGCTCTGCAAGGGTAACATAGCTTTCGTACGGCAGTACTTGGTAGCAAGTGTGAGTAAAGCGCTGCAATTGCGCTTCTACAGCGGCGATTAATTTAGGGTGTCTGTGACCTGTATTGAGCACGGCAATACCGCCCGCAAAATCAATATAGCGGCGCCCTTCTACATCCCACACTTCAGCATTGAGGGCATGATCTATAAAGAAGTCGGCCATCACGCCTATGCCACGCGGAGTGGCTGCTAGACGCCGTTGATGCAAATCTTGATTACTAATCACTGGATCGGTCAGTTTATTCATGATGGTTTCCTCAATCGGCTATATTCTTAGCCTGTTAGATATCACGCCCTGATTCAGGCGAGTTTTATCCAGGTAGTTTTAAGCTCGGTATATTTTTCCAGCGCATGTAGGGACTTATCTCGGCCATTGCCTGATTGCTTGTAGCCGCCAAACGGCACGGTGATGTCATCTTCATCATAACTGTTCACATGCACTGTACCTGCGCGTAATGCCTTCGCTACAAGGTGCGCACGTGAAATGTCGCGCGTCCATACCGCAGCAGCCAAGCCATAATTGGTGTCATTAGCAATGCGGATGGCCTCTTCCTGGGTATCAAAACTGATGATGGATAGGACTGGGCCAAAAATTTCTTCCGAGGCAATGGTCATATCATTAGTCACCTCATCAAACACAGTGGGGCTGATGTAAAAACCACCCGTACTAGTCATGACTTGCTCTCCACCGGCACACAACTTGGCACCCTGTTGCTTGCCGCTGGCAATGTATTTCAGTACATTTTCCATCTGCCCACAATCGACAATCGCGCCCATGCTGGTATTAACATCAAGTGGGTCGCCAGGTTGGTAGTCAGCGAGTTGTGCCAGCAGTTTCTTGACGAATTCATCCTTGATAGAACGCTCGACTAATAAACGGGAAGGCGCATTGCAGCTTTCACCCTGGTTATAAAAAATCGAGCCGGCTGAGGCTGCCGCTGCTTTATCCATATCTTGGCAATCGGCAAATACGATATTCGGTGACTTGCCGCCCAATTCACACCATGCACGCTTCAAGTTGCTTTGCCCTGCCATCACCTGAATCTTTTTGCCCACGCCTGTTGAGCCAGTAAAGGCGATGCAATCAACATCCATATGCATGGCGAGTGGAGAACCTGCATCTGGCCCAAAACCAGGCACTACATTGAGTACACCTGCAGGTATCCCAGCTTCTAGCGCCAAATCGCCTAGACGTAATGCGGTTAACGGTGATTTTTCAGATGGTTTAAGAACCACACTATTGCCTGTCACCAAAGCTGGAGCAATTTTCCAGCAGGCCATCAATATAGGGTAATTCCACGGCACAATCGCGCCTACAACGCCAAGTGGCTCGCGTGTAATCATGGCCAATGTATTCTCGGCGGTTGGCGCGATTTCGTCATAAACCTTGTCGATGGCTTCGCCAAACCAGCGCAGAGTATTAGCCCCTGAATTTACATCTACAGAAAGACTCGCCGAGATGGGTTTTCCCATGTCCAGCGTTTCTAGTAGCGCTAACTCTTCGCGGTTTTTGATGAGTAAATCAGCAAAACGAATCATGGTT
>DATHWP010000066.1:0-56141 GCA_035460505.1 Methyloradius sp.
GGTCATACGCTGGCTGCGATCAAAGCTAAATGTCTTGAATTAGGTGCGAAAGATGTTTTAATTGCTGTGTTGACTGAAAAAGATCTAGGTCATGCAAAACCAGTAAAAGCAGACTTTGTGGGGTTAATCGTACCCAATCGATATGTTTTTGGGTGTGGTATGGATGTCTATGGGTGGTGGCGCAATTTGCCTGCCATTTATGCACTTAACGATTAAGTATTCTGAATTAGATAGATTTCCTTAAGTACCAGCAACAATTTGAATGATTGAATCTTCAACTTCAATCATCTGACCAACCCTCATTTTTGCTGTTTTGCGGATTTCAAGTACACCATCGACTTTTACTAATCCCTCAGCAACCATAGCTTTACCTCGGCCACCGCTGTCTGCCAAGCCTACCAGCTTTAGTAAATTACACAGCTCTACATATTCGGTAGTGAGTTTGAATTCTATGGTTTGCATTGAAGTTAATTTCTGATGTTAATAGAAAGTGATCATATCAGCTTCAAATCTTGATTCCGATAAGAATAACGCCTATGACGATTAACAAAATTCCTAGCCAGTTATAAAGCCCTGGCCGTTCACCCAAAAATATCACAGCAAATATCGCTACCAATACTAGGCTTAGTTTATCCACTGGTGCGACTTTGGTAGCATCCCCAATTTTCAATGCACGAAAATAGCAGACCCAAGATGCACCTGTGGCAATGGCCGATAAGAAAAGAAATGCCCAAGACTTGGGTGTTATCTCCCAAATATTTGACCAAGTTTTAGTGAAGTAAACAAAGCCTGCGAGCACGAAAAAAATAAAGAAAGTACGGATTAAAGTAGCAAGGTCCGAGTTGATGCCATCCAAGCCAATTTTGGCGAAGATGGCAGTCATTGCGGCAAACAGGGCTGAGAGTAACGCCCAGTACAACCAGTCTGGCATTGCAGGCATTATGGTTCAACACCTACAGGGCAGTTATACAAGGTTGCTACACTCATTCGTGCCTTTATTTGTTAGGTTGCGGTGTCAGGCGTAGATAAGGCTTGATTGCCTTAAAACCTTTAGGAAACTTACTTTTTAATACTTCAGGGTCTGTGATTGAAGGTACGATTACTACATCGTCGCCATCTTTCCAGTTCGCTGGCGTTGCTACGCTATGATATTCGGTGAGTTGCAGTGAATCAATAACGCGCAAAATCTCATCGAAATTACGGCCTGTGCTTGCAGGGTAAGTCAGCGTTAGACGGATTTTCTTATTTGGGTCAATCACGAATACAGATCGCACAGTAGCGGTAGTGCTGGCATTCGGATGAATCAAATCATATAAATTAGATACTTTTTTATCAGCATCCGCCAAGATAGGGAAATTGACTGTGGTTGATTGTGTTTCGTTAATGTCTTTAATCCAGCTTAAGTGTGAATCAACCGGGTCTACCGACAGCGCAATGGCTTTGACATTGCGTTTTTTGAATTCGTCTGCCAGTTTTGCCGTGGCTCCGAGTTCTGTGGTGCACACGGGTGTAAAGTCAGAAGGGTGTGAAAAAAGAATACCCCAGCTATCGCCCAGCCATTGGTGAAATGAAATGGGGCCAATGCTGGATTCTTGGGTGAAGTCTGGGGCTGTATCGCCGAGTCTTAGAGTGGTCATAATGCGCTCCTATATAAATTTTGATTATATTTTAGTGGATTAGCTGATTTTCTGATCATATTTCAGAGATCATAATAGTCATAGCAGATAGTGCTATTGAGCTAGTTTAACGCTATTAAACTGTTATTTTATATACTAAGTATTTTGGCTTTTATATTGGCTGGATATATAGCCATCAAGTCTTTGATGTAAAATTAAACTTTAAGATTCATTAAATCTTAAAGTGAATGTATTACACTAGATGCCTAGTTACAAGTCTGTAGCTAGGTGGCTTAAAGCGAGATACCAAATTTAAAGTGTTTGGATATTTGAATCGTAAGCCAAAAGATATTACTTAAAGCTTAATTTTTTGGTGCCCAGAAGAGGACTCGAACCTCCACACCCGAAGGCACACGGACCTGAACCGTGCGCGTCTACCAATTCCGCCATCTGGGCTACAGTACAAGCCTTGCAATACAGGCTTGAAGAAGAGCGCAAATTCTATAGGAAAGACATACTTTGTCAACGAAAAATAACAGAAACAAAACCAGCAATAAAACCATCAAAAGCGTTAGTAAGCCTCCAAAATCAGTACGTTCCCACCCAGTCAAGGCAAAAACAAGCCCATTTAGTGTGCCCGTGAGTTTTTCAAGCGCTAGTCGTCAGGCAGACCCACATGCCAAAAGAGAGGCAAGCAATTACGCTAATCCATTGCCTAGCCGCGAATTTATTCTGGACACCATGATAGAACAGGGCGTACCGCTCAAGGTGGAGGATTTATACCATCTGCTGGACATTGGTGTGGATGAGCAGGAAATATTCAATCGTCGCCTGAACGCCATGGAGCGTGAAGGCCAGGTGATGCGTAACCGCAAAGGTGCCTTGTGTGTCGCCGAGAAGCTCCATTTAATCGCGGGTAAAGTCATCGGCCATGCTGATGGTTTCGGTTTCTTGATTCCAGATGACAAAGCCAAGCTCGGGAGTGAAGATATTTTCCTGAGCCCTAAGGAAATGTCACAAGTGATGCATGGTGACCGCGTGATGGTGCGGCAGGCTGGTGTTGATCGCCGTGGCCGCCCTGAGGGCAAAATCGTTGAAGTGCTTGAACGCGCGACAAATAAGCTGGTAGGGCGTTTGATTCGTGAGCAAGGCGTGACCTTGGTTTCAGCTGAAGATAAGCGTATTAATCAGGATATTCTGGTTCCACCAGGCCAAGACATGAATGCCAAGCCTGGCCAAGTCGTTGTGGTAGAGCTTATTGAGCAACCTTCCAGCTATGCCAAGCCTATAGGCAAGGTGATTGAAATACTAGGTAACTATGCTGATTCAGGCATGGAAATCGAAATCGCATTGCGCAAACATCAACTGCCTTATGAGTTTCCAAGGGCTGCTGTTGCGCAAGCGGAAAAGTATCCACGATTAGTGCAAGAGTCAGATTGGCGTGGACGCATCGATTTGCGCGAATTGCCATTGATTACGATTGATGGCGAAACCGCGCGTGACTTTGATGATGCTGTTTTTTGCGAGCCACAAGGCAAAGGCTGGCGCTTGGTGGTTGCAATCGCTGATGTGAGTTTTTATGTGAAGCCAAGTGATGCGCTTGATAAAGAGGCATTTGATCGTGGCAACTCAGTGTATTTCCCTCGCCGTGTGATTCCCATGTTGCCAGAGGCGCTTTCCAACGGCCTTTGCTCGCTCAACCCTGATGTGGAGCGCCTATGCATGGTCTGTGATATTCAGATTGATGCGATGGGCACGGTAAAGCATTACAAGTTTTACCCTTCAGTCATGCGCTCAAAAGCACGTATGACGTACACCAAAGTGTTTGAAATGCTAAGCGAGCCAGAAGGCGAGTTAGCAAAAGAATTCGCCTGGTTGATGCCGCATGTGCAGCATTTATATGCGTTATATAAAGTCCTGCTGGCTTCGCGTGAAAAGCGTGGGGCTATCGAGTTTGATAGCCAGGAAACACTCATGATTTTTAATGAGAACGGCAAGATTGATCGCATAGAAGCGACCAGCCGTAATGACGCGCATCGCTTGATTGAGGAATGCATGTTGGCAGCCAACGTCTGCGCCTCAGACTTTCTCAAGGAAAACGACCATCCAGCTTTATATCGCATCCATGAGGGGCCAACGCCTGAAAAGCTGGAAGCTTTGCGTACATTTATGGGCGAGTTCGGCTTTGGCGTGGGCGGTGGCGATACCCCGCATGCCAAGGATTACGGAAAATTGTTAGCCCGTATTAAAGGCCGTCCTGATGAGCAATTACTGCAAACGGTATTGTTGCGTTCCATGCAGCAAGCTGTTTATAGCCCAGATAACATCGGTCACTTTGGCTTGGCGTATGAGTCCTATGCCCATTTCACTTCGCCAATTCGCCGTTATCCTGACTTGATTATCCATCGCGCCATCAAAGCAGTATTGAATGGTGAAAAATACAATGCGGGCGACTGGCACGCATTAGGGCAGCACTGTTCCATGACAGAGCGCCGTGCTGATGATGCAACACGTGACGTGAATGCGTGGCTCAAGTGCTATTACATGCAAGACAAAATTGGCGAAGTATTCGAAGGCACTGTGGCTGGCGTTACCAGTTTTGGTCTCTTTATCGCGCTGGATGGTATCTATGTTGAAGGCTTGCTGCATGTCACGGAGCTGGGTAACGACTATTTCAATTACGATAAAGCACGCCACGAAATGGCTGGCGAGCGTACAGGTGTACGTTATCGCTTAGGTGATAGATTGCGCATTAAAGTCAGCCGCGTAGACCTCGAAACCAGTAAAATTGATTTCGTACTTGCGCCTAAGGGCGATGATGCTTCTTCAGGTGAAGATTCGGATGACATAGATCAAGCAAACAGCTCGCCTTACAGCAAACCAATAGTTGCAAAGCCTAGATCAGCAGCGCGATCTAAATCTGATTCTCCCAATCTAGGCGCTAACGCTTCGAGAAGTAAGTCAACAAGTGCCAAATCTTCAGGTACTAAAGTTTCGGCCAAGGCAAAGCCTGCTTCTAAAGCAAAGCCTGCTTCTAAAGCAAAGCCTGCAAATACGGCCAAGCCCAAGAAAACAACCAATCAAAAAGCAAAGAAAGTAACTAGTAAATAATGAGTGACGCACGTATTTTATTTGGCTTTCATGCCGTATTAAGCCGCTTGCGGCAACATTCAGCCAGTATTCAAGAGATATTGATAGACCGTGATCGAATAGATGCGCGGATGAAAGATTTATTGAGTCTGGCCGATGGGGCAGGTGTGCGCCTGATGCAGGTTGAGCGCAGCCGTTTAGATGGTATGGCTGGCGCTAATGGACGTCATCAGGGCGTGATTGCAAAAGTGATTGATACGCCGATTCCCTACAAGGATATCCACGATATTCTGGAGTCAGACTTAACAGAGCCGCCATTCTTCTTGGTGCTAGATGGCGTAGAAGACCCACATAACCTTGGCGCTTGTTTGCGCGTGGCAGATGCGATGGGTGTGCATGCTGTAATCGCGCCTAAAGACCGTGCTGTAGGCTTAAATGCCACGGTACGTAAGGTCGCCTGCGGCGCTGCCGAAACTGTGCCATTTATCGCAGTGACTAATTTGGCAAGAACCCTGCGTGACCTGAAAGAAGCTGGGGTTTGGATCATCGGTGCAGCTGCTGAAGCAGAGAATGATCTATTCACCACCAAATTTGAAGGCCCAGTGGCGCTGGTATTGGGCGCAGAAGGTACAGGTCTGCGTCGTATGACGGCTGAAACTTGTGATGCACTAGTGAGTATTCCCATGTTTGGTAGTGTGGAAAGTTTGAATGTGTCAGTTGCCAGTGGGATTTGCCTATATGAAGCGCGTCGCCAGCGTAATCTGCTTGCAACCCCAGCCGTATAGGCTTATGTCAGGCTAAATCAAGGTAAAGGTTTATTTTAAGCCGCTAAAATGTTATTTTATCGGTCTTTTCGTAGTGTTAACTTTTGGAGTAATCATGGCTGTTGAACGTACCCTATCTATTATCAAACCTGATGCAGTTGCAAAAAATGTCATCGGTAAAATCTATACCCGTTTTGAAGATGCTGGTTTGAAGATCATTGCTTCAAAATTAGTTCAGCTTTCGCAAGCTGATGCTGAAGGTTTCTACGCTGTACACAAAGCACGTCCATTCTTTGCTGACCTAGTAAAATTCATGATTTCAGGTCCAGTAGTCATTCAAGTGCTTGAAGGCGAAAACGCAGTATTGAAACATCGTGATTTGATGGGCGCTACCAACCCTAAAGAAGCAGCTGCTGGCACCATTCGTGCTGACTTTGCGGAAAGCATTGATGCAAACGCTGTGCACGGTAGTGATTCAGCTGAAAACGCAGCAAACGAGATCGCTTACTTCTTTGCTTCATCAAACGTTTACAGCCGTTAATCTCGCTGTAAGACAAGGTTAAATGTCAGTCAATCTGCTCAATTTCGATAAGCAACAACTTACCGATTACTTTGAAAGTATCGGTGAGAAGCCTTTTCGCGCCAAGCAGTTGATGCGTTGGATGCATCAGTTTGGCGTGCTTGATTTTGAACAGATGACCGACATTGCTAAACCTCTGCGTGAGAAGCTTGCGCGCGAAACCAGTATTACGCCGCCAACAGTGCAAATTGAGCAGATTTCCAACGATGGAACGCGTAAATGGTTGATAGACACGGGCGCTGGCAACGGCGTGGAAACTGTATTTATCCCAGAAGATGCGCGCGGTACTTTGTGTATTTCATCTCAAGTTGGGTGCGCACTTGAATGTACGTTTTGCTCAACAGGTAGGCAGGGTTTTAACCGTAACCTCAATGTATCGGAAATCATTGGGCAGTTATGGCTGGCAAACCAGTCTTTGCGGCAAGATGCTGACTATGGTCTGCTTGCAAAGGATGACCGAATTATCAGCAATGTAGTCATGATGGGCATGGGTGAGCCGCTCGCCAATTACACAAACGTAGTGACCGCTTTGCATATCATGCTGGATGACACGGCCTATGGCTTGAGTCGCCGGCGTGTTACTGTTTCTACGTCTGGCATGGTGCCTGCGATGGATAAACTGCGCGATGATTGTCCAGTGGCGCTTGCCGTATCGTTACATGCACCTAATGATGCGCTACGTGACGAAATTGTACCGATTAACAAGAAGTACCCGATTGCCAGGCTGATGGAAGCCTGCCAGCGTTATCTGGAAAAAGCACCGCGTGATTTTGTGACTTTTGAATATGTGATGTTGGATGGTATTAACGATAGCCTGACACATGCCAAGCAACTGTTAGAAATCGTCAAAGACGTTCCATGTAAATTCAACCTGATACCGTTTAATCCATTCCCTGATAGCGGTTACGGCACATCAACACCAGACAATATCCGTCGCTTTAGAGATGTGTTGATGCAGGCCGGCCATGTGGTGACAACCCGCAAAACCCGTGGCGACGATATAGATGCGGCTTGTGGGCAATTGGCGGGCAAAGTGCAAGACAAAACAAAACGTACCGAACAACGTTTGGCAGGGCAGCGCTTGACTCATAAAATTCATTTGGAGAATGCTGCATGAAGCGCTTAGCAATTCAGGTTTTAATTTCAGCTTGTATTTTATTATTAGCTGCTTGCTCTAGCACCCCTGAAAAAGCGCGTGAATATGCGGGTGGGGTAGAATCAGATAGCCAGGAACGAGCTAGGATACACACGGAATTAGGCGCTGGGTACTATGCACAAAACCAGCTTTCTATCGCACTTGAAGAGTTCAAGGAGGCCATCAGAATAGACTCTAATTATGCCTATGCTTATAACGGACTTGGCTTAGTTTACGGTGCCTTGAAAGAAGATGCGAAAGCAGATGCGAGCTTCAAAAAGTCTCTGCAGTTAGAGCCTAATAATTCCGAATCTCATAATAATTACGGCTCATTTCTATGCTCACGTGGTCGCATCGATGAATCTATCAGGCAGTTTATGGAGGCGGTGAGTAATCCACTCTACACAACCCCTGGCATGGCTTATATGAATGCTGGCTTTTGTTCATTAAGAAAAAATGATGAGAAAAATGCGGAGATATATCTGCAAAAAGCAATTATCGCGCAGCCTATTCTGTCTCAGGCAGCTTATCAATTAGCTTTGATTCAATTCAATCGTGGGCAGGTGGGGCTTGCCTCTGACACCTTGCAAAACTCACTCGCAAATAATCCGAGTCCTGAAATTTTGTGGCTTGGTATCCGCATTGCGCGAATAATGGGTGATAGAAATGCAGAGGCTAGTTATGCTTTGTTGCTCAGGAAAAAATATCCAAACTCAGAGCAAAGCAAGGCATTACTCTCAGGGCAGCAATAATGACAGACACTGCGATGCCTGCTGAACAGACTGAATCATTAGCGCAAGCAGCGCCTGCTTGTGGTGCTGTATTGAAAGCAGCACGAGAGCAGAAGAAGCTGAGTATAGAAGACATTTCGAGCCGATTGCGTTTGAGTGTGCATCAAATTCAGGCGCTGGAGAATGATGATTTTTCACTATTGCCAAGTGCAGCAACCATGACACGTGGCTTCATCCGTAATTATGCGCGTTTACTTGAGGTTGATTCTGAGCCTCTTTTACTTGTCTATCAGGCACATGCGTCAGGCCAAACTAAGCACTCATTGACCATAAAATCTGCCAACATTTTAATTACCAGCACGCAAAAACCAGTGTGGAAAAAATATATCGTTTCTAGTTTGGTGATCGTGCTATTGATTGGCTTGTGGGTGATCTACATGGATTACTTTCATGTGGTTGCCCAGCAGCCAGTGAGCCAGCCACTTGCGCAGACTGAGGATGCCTCGCAAGGCCAGCCTGCTACTGACGAGCCCATGCCAGAACCCGCCTTGCCTGTGGCTGAGCGTGATGCTGCGGCTGAAGTGGTTGCGCCTGTGGAGACGTTTCCTGCGGAAGTTAATTCGACAGACAAGTCATTGCCAGCTCCTACACCTGCATCAACTTCTTTGACGACTACAGAAAAACCTGCTGAAACTACTGCCGCTACTAGCAACCAGCCAACCAAGTCTGTGACTCAATTGCCATCATCAGTACCAGCACCTGTAATCAGTGCACCTGTCCTGCCAATAAGCAGTCAGACACAAGCATCATCTACTGCTTCTGCTTCAGCAAAGGCCGTGCTTAAAGTTCGACTGACGTTTACTGAACCAGCTTGGGTGAGCGTGTTGGATGCAGATAACAAAGAAGTGCTGAACAAAACAGGCCAAGCAGGCATCCAAGAACAAATTGAGGTCACACCTCCCGCAAAGTTGATTATTGGCAACGCCAACGGCACGCATCTTGAAGTCAACAATAAAGTGATTGATCTCACACCCTATAACAAGCTTAATGTTGTTCGCTTAACACTGGAGTAATTGTGAGCCAGTTTTCAACTATTCTTCGCAGACAAAGCCAGCAAGTAGCTATTGGCCACGTACTAGTAGGTAGCGAGTCTCCTGTTGTTGTGCAGTCCATGACCAATACAGACACCGCTGATGCAGAAGGCACTGCACGTCAGGTATTTGAGTTGTGGCAGGCTGGTTCTGAGCTTGTTCGCATTACAGTGAATTCGCCAGAAGCTGCAGCGCAAGTGGGCTTGATTCGTCGCAAGTTAGATGCTATGGGTTGCAATGCGCCGCTGATTGGTGACTTCCACTACAACGGCCACAAGCTGCTGGCGCAATACCCTGACTGTGCAGAAGCGTTAGCCAAGTATCGTATTAACCCAGGTAATGTTGGTAAAGGCTCTAGGCGCGATGAGCAGTTTGCGGCCATGATAGAAACTGCGATTCAATACAATAAACCTGTGCGTATTGGTGTGAATTGGGGCAGCCTAGACCAGGAGAAAATGGCGCGCATGATGGACGAAAATGCGCAGTCTGCCAATCCGCTATCATCCGATGCCTTGATGCGTGAGGCCTTGATTCAATCTGCACTCGAAAGCGCCGCACAGGCTGAGGCGATTGGTTTAGCTTCAGATAAAATCATCATTTCATGCAAAGTAAGCAATGTGCAGGATTTAGTGACTGTGTATGGCGACCTTGGCGCGCGTTGCGATTATCCCTTGCACCTAGGCTTGACCGAGGCTGGCATGGGTTCAAAAGGCATCGTCGCTTCTACAGCAGCACTTTCATTATTATTGCAGCAAGGCATAGGCGATACCATACGTGTATCACTAACGCCTCAGCCAGGTGAATCACGTACTACTGAAGTGGTGGTTGCCCAGGAAATCCTGCAAACCATGGGTATCCGCTCATTTACGCCGCTTGTGACTGCTTGCCCAGGTTGTGGACGTACTACATCTACGTACTTTCAGGAATTAGCACAAAAAATACAGCGGTACTTGCGAGAGCAAATGCCCATCTGGCGTAGCCAATACCCAGGTGTAGAAACCATGAGTGTGGCCGTGATGGGTTGTGTGGTGAATGGCCCTGGTGAATCCAAGCTTGCCAATATCGGTATTAGCTTGCCTGGCACTGGTGAGACGCCCGTGGCCCCTGTATTTGTAGATGGTGAAAAAACAGTTACCCTCAAAGGTGATGCAATCGCAGAGGAATTCCAAGCGATTGTTGAAAACTATGTACAAAAGAATTATGTAGAAGGTGGCAAGCTGCGCCAAGCGCATACATTGCCAGTGTCAGGAAAAGACTATAAAACCATACCGCTTAAAGCCATCTCCTAAGACGTCCTTAACGTCATATTCAAAGTATCAACATGTCAGAACAATCTAAATCTGCAAGCAGTAAATTCCAGAGTATTAAAGGCTTTTACGACATACTGCCTGAGCAAACGGCGTTATGGCACAAGCTGGAAGATACAGCTAGGCGTGTGCTTGCCCAGTATGGTTATCGCAATATCCGTTTGCCGATTGTTGAGCCTACAGATTTGTTTATTCGCAGCGTCGGTGAGCATACGGATATTGTCGAAAAAGAGATGTATTCATGGGAAGACAAGCTCAATAGCGACAAGCTCACATTGCGGCCAGAGGGCACGGCGGGCTGTGTGCGTGCTGTGGTTGAACATAGCCTTACGTACAATGGCCCACAGCGCTTATGGTACATCGGCCCGATGTTTCGCCATGAGAACGTGCAAAAGGGGCGTCAACGCCAGTTTCATCAGATCGGTGTTGAGTCTTTTGGTTTTTCTGATCCTGATGTAGATGCTGAACAGATCATCATGCTGGCGCGTTTATGGCGTGAATTGGGTTTGCAAGATGTGGAATTGCAGATCAATACCATAGGTGATGCAGCCGAACGTGCTGAGTATCGCCAAGCCTTAATCACTTATTTTGAACAGCATGAAGCCTTGTTGGATGTTGATGCAAAGCGTCGCTTGCATACCAATCCACTGCGCATATTGGACAGTAAAAATCCTACTATGCAGGCCATGATAGAGGCTGCGCCCAAGTTGATTGATCAACTTGGCAGTGAGTCTTTATCGCATTACAAAAAACTTTGTCAGTTGCTAGAAAACGCTGGTGTACCGTTCAAGCTCAATACTAGACTTGTACGTGGTCTTGATTATTACAACCGCACCGTATTTGAATGGGTAACCACCAAGCTTGGTAGCCAAGGTACGATTGCTGGTGGTGGGCGTTACGATAGCCTGGTAGAGCGTTTAGGCGGTGAAAGTACGCCTGCATGTGGATTTGGCATTGGCCTGGAGCGTGTTATCTTGCTGATGCAAGAATACGGAATCGAAGCAAAACATAGTGCAGATGCTTACTTGATCAATGTTGGCGAGGCCGCAGAACAACAGGCGTTTGGTATTGCTGAAACTTTACGGAACGCAGGTCTGTCCATCATCTTACATGCTGGTGGCGGCAGTTTTAAATCGCAGATGAAAAAAGCTGATAGAAGCGCAGCGCGATTCGCCATTATCTTGGGTGAAGACGAAGCGAATGCAGGTGTCATCACAGTCAAGCCCATGACACAGGCCGGTGAACAGCAAAAACTGACCATATTGCAGGCTATAGAGAAACTCTCAGCTTAATAAAGCGATCATTCAAGATGAGCGAATTACTCAATATCAAGAATCTGACCATTACCCCTAAAGCAGCGCCACAAAAGCTGCTGGTGAATGGCGTTTCTTTGACACTTGAGTCAGGTAAAACTACATGCATCGTTGGCGAATCTGGCAGTGGTAAAAGCCTGACAGCGCTTTCCATCATGTCATTGCTATCGCCTCAGTTGGTGAAAACATCAGGCCAGATCATGTTTCAAGGGCAAGATATTAGCCAACTTAGCAATCAAGCGTTGCGCGACATTCGTGGAAAACGCATAGGCATGATTTTTCAGGAGCCGATGACATCGCTTAATCCAGTGCTGACCGTCGGCTATCAAATTGGCGAGACATTGACTGTGCATCTTGGCCTGAATGGGCGTGCATTAAAAGAAAAAGTGGCCAGTTTGTTAGAGCAAGTGGGTATTCCAGCCAGTCGTGCTAATAGTTATCCAGATGAACTTTCAGGTGGCCAGCGCCAAAGAGTGATGATCGCAATGAGCATTGCCTGCGAGCCAGCCTTACTGATTGCAGACGAGCCGACAACAGCGCTAGATGTGACTGTGCAAGCACAAATACTCCAGTTGCTTGATACTCTAAAAACCCGCATGAACATGGGAATGTTGCTGATTACCCACGATTTTGGCGTGGTGGCAGATATTGCCGATGATGTTGTCGTGATGTTTCGTGGAGAAGTGGTCGAACAAGGGTCTGTGACCGCTGTTTTGCGCAATCCACAGCACCCTTACACCAAAGCTTTGCTTGATTGTGTGCCAGATGCAGAAGGTAAAAAACCACTCAAGCCCATTGATTACGCTTGGCTAAATGAAGCAGAAGCGAGTGTATCTGCATGACTGACTTCATTCTCACCGCGAGTAATCTTGTTAAGACTTTTAGCCAGCGCGGCGGAAAGTTTGGCATGGCGACGACTGAAATCAGGGCTCTGGATAATGTCAGTATCGCTTTGCGCACAGGCATTACACTAGCAATTGTCGGTGAATCAGGCAGTGGTAAATCCACCTTGGCACGTTGTCTGTTACAATTGCAGCCCTTGGATAGCGGCGAAGTTCTTTTCCAAGGTGAAAATCTGGCTAAACTTTCCGCTGGTAGCTTGCGTAGCATGCGCAAACATTTGCAGATGATTTTTCAGGATCCGTTTGCCTCGCTTAATCCCCGCATGCGTATCGGCGAGATCGTGGGTGAAGGTCTACTGATTCACGATCTGGGCAGCCGTACCGAGCAGCAGAGTAAAGTGGTGAAAATGTTGAAACGTGTGGGTTTATCTGAAGCAGATATGCAAAAGTATCCTCACGAATTTTCAGGTGGCCAACGCCAGCGTATTGGAATTGCGCGTGCATTGGTATTACAGCCTAAAGTGGTGGTCTGTGATGAGCCAGTGTCTGCGCTGGATGTTTCAATACAAGCGCAGATATTGCTCTTGTTAAAAGAGTTGCAAGCTGAAATGGCTTTGAGTTATATCTTTATCAGCCATGATTTGCGCGTTGTCAGACACATCGCAGATGATGTGGCGGTAATGCACCAAGGTAAAGTAGTAGAGCAGGGTAGTGTGATTGATATTTATCAGTCACCAACACAGGATTACACACGAAATTTACTGCAAGCAATTCCTGGCCGCAAACACGCGACAGAACTGCATGCTTAGTAATTGAATTGAATCATTGATGAATTAGGAATGGTATGGCACTCGATTTAGAAGAACAAGAGCAGTTGGATGCATTGAAAACTTGGTGGAGCACCTACGGTAACTTGCTAACAAGCGCGCTGCTGGTGATTGTGCTTGCTTTGGTCGCCTATAAAGGCTGGGCATATTATCAGCACAAGCAATCTACCGAGGCCTCAGCGAAATACGAGGCTTTAATCAAGCTTGACCCCAAAGATAGTAAAGAAATACAGGCGATTTCTGCTGATTTGATGGATCACTATGCATCAACTCCATATGCAGGGCGTGCGGCATTGACGGTAGCCGTCACCAATTTGACCGTAAACGATACAAAAAGCGCCAAGGCCCAATTTGCTTGGGCAGCAGAAAATGCTAAAGAAACCCAAATTCAAGCTATTGCCAATCTACAGTTGGCTGGTATCCAGTTTGAAGAGAAAAGCTACGATGAGGCTTTGAAAACTTTAGCCATCAAGCATGATGAAGGTTTTGATGGCCTCTATGCTGATCTCAAGGGTGACATCCTAGTAGCACAAAACAAAAAAGATGAGGCGCGCACTGCATACCAAGAGGCGCTCAGTAAGCTGGATGCTGAAGGTCGTTACTATCATTTCACCGAGCATAAGCTAGAGTCGTTGGGAAGTTAATGTTGCAATCAATTGAATTCTCCAAGCAGCGTATCTTGCTGCTTTTGTGCATCTTGGCCTCATTAAGCATAGGGGCGTGCACATCAATCACCGATATGAAGTCTGATATTTCAGAGCGTCTTTTTGGTCGGCAAATCGCTGATCCGCCAGCTGAATTGAGCGAGATCAAAGCGACAGTAAGCCCCAAAGTTGTGTGGAAAGCGCAATTAGGTAAAGCTGAACAATTTGATTTTCTGCCAGCCACAGCAGATGGGGCTGTCTATGCTGCCAGTGCTGATGGCGAGATATTCAAGTTTGATGCCGCTACTGGCAAGCAAGCATGGAAAGCCAATGCTGGTGAGAAGTTGTCAGGCGGTGTTGGCTTAGGTGGAAAACTGGTATTGGTGGGCTCCTCTGGTGGCTATGTGATCGCATATGATGTAGCAGGTAAATTATTGTGGAAATCAAAAGTCAGCAGTGAAGTGCTGAGTGCGCCCCAAGTATCAGGTGAGACAGTGGTTGTGCGTTGCGGCGACAGCCGTATTTTTGGTTTAAATATCTTGGATGGTAAGCGAAAATGGGTCTATGAACGTACTACGCCAACCTTAAGTCTGCGAAGTAGCGCAGGGGTTGTTGTAGATAGTGGCGCTGCCTATGCTGGTTTTGCAGGCGGTAAGTTAATTGCACTACGCGTTGAAGATGGCAAAGTGATTTGGGAGGCAACCGTTGCACAACCCAAAGGCACTACCGAGATTGAACGAATTGCCGACATCACCAGTTTACCCGTTGTTGATGGTTCCGTGATTTACGCGGTTGCTTACCAAGGTAAAATTAGTGCGATTGATCGAGCATCAGGCCGTGTAGGCTGGAGTCGTGATATCTCTAGTTACACTGGTATCAATGCAGATGATGGTCGGGTATATGTCTCTCATGCCACAGGTTCAGTGTATTCATTGGACTATGCAAGTGGTAAAACTTTCTGGCGTCAGGGTGATCTACTTAATCGTCAATTGAGTTCGCCGTTGCCTATGGGTGGCGTTGTTGCAATTGGTGATGTTGAGGGTTACGTTCACTTACTGGATCGTGAAGATGGCTCATTCTCTGGACGGATACAGCTTGAAAAAAGCCCAGTGATGCCACAATTGGTCGCTCTTGGCACCAACGGACTGCTAGCGCAGACCCGAGATGGTGGCCTGTATGCCATCTCACTTAAATAGGCTTGGCTTGAACGCCATTGCAGCCAAATAAAATATGTTACCTACCATCGTGCTTGTTGGCCGACCAAACGTCGGCAAATCTACTCTTTTTAATCGCTTAACCAAAAGTCGTGATGCCTTAGTGGCCGATCTTCCTGGGCTCACTCGTGATCGCCATTATGGTCGTGGCATAGGCGGGGATAAACCGTTTCTAGTGGTAGATACTGGTGGTTTTGAACCAACCGCTGAGTCTGGCATATTAAAAGAGATGGCGCGTCAAACCTTACTGGCGATTGATGAAGCTGATGTCATTATCTTTCTGGTCGATGGTCGTCAAGGGCTTACGCCACAAGATAAAGTGATTGGTGACCGCCTACGTAAAAGCCAGCGCCCAGTATTGCTGGCAGTGAATAAAACCGAGGGCATGCAGCGAGCAATCGTCTCAGCCGAATTCCATGAATTAGGCTTGGGTGATCCATTATCAATCTCTTCAGCCCATGGTGAAGGTGTTCGCGATCTGGTTGAGCTAGCGCTTGAACCATTCGGTGAGCCTGAGCGCGAAGAAATTTCAAATAGTGACCGCGTGCCTATGATTGCCATTGTTGGTCGCCCAAACGTGGGTAAATCCACATTGGTAAATGCATTGCTTGGTGAAGAGCGCGTGATTGCGTTTGATGAGCCAGGCACAACGCGTGACTCCATTCATATCGATCTTGAACGTGGAGGCAAGCACTACACCTTGATTGACACGGCAGGTGTGCGAAAGCGCGGTCGTGTTTTTGAAGCAATTGAGAAGTTCTCTGTGGTGAAAACCATGCAGGCGATTGAAGAGGCCAACGTGGCGATTCTAGTCGTTGATGCGCAAGAAGGCATTACCGAACAAGATGCCCACGTGGCGGCTTATATACTCGATAGTGGCCGAGCTTTAGTAGTAGCTATCAACAAATGGGATGGCCTTAAAGATGACGAGAAAGACTGGATTAAACGCGAAATTGACCGCAAACTGCAGTTTCTCGACTTTGCCAAGTTTCACTATATTTCTGCATTGAAGAACAAAGGATTGGCTGAGTTGTTTCCATCGGTCGATGGCGCATTTAAAGCGGCGATGGCCAAATTATCTACACCTCAATTGACCCGTGTATTGATTGAAGCGACTACGCAGCATCAACCACCAATTAGCAAAGGCATACGCCCTAAGCTCCGCTATGCGCATCAAGGAGGTAGCAATCCACCGATTGTGATTATTCACGGTAACCATGTGGATGGCGTTAAAGACAGTTACAAGCGCTTTCTTGAAGGCACATTCCGCAAGGTTTTTCAGCTGACAGGTACCCCATTACGAGTACAGTTCAAACAGGGTAATAATCCGTTTGCTACAGATGATGACAAGCCAAAACCAGGCGAGGGCATTGTCAGTATGCGTCGCCGTAAAACAGCACAACGTGCAGAACTGAAGGCCAGAAGTGAAGCAAGGGATAATCCAGATGCAGAAAAAACTGGCGCTAAAAAGCTGGTTAGAAAGCCAGTCACACGAGTAACTAAGCCGCGCGCTAATAATAAAGCGAGAGCTAAAAAATAAGCCAGCTTGTTGGCTGGCTTATTTTGGTTTATTGAATTAACTTTATATTAATAGAGACTTTCCCAGAATTTCCACCATACACGTTGATCACTAGGTACACCAGATCCCAGCATTTTGCTATCTGGATAATTGGTTTGCAGAACACGCAATGTATCTTGCTTCAAGTCATCCATACTTAGTAAGTCATAAGCGCTAATCATGATGACTAGCGCTTCTTCTACGCTCGTTGAGTCTGGGTAGTATTCCAGTACATATTTGCCTCGATTAAGCGCTGCCACATAAGCCTTACGCTTCATATAATAACGGGCAACATGCAACTCATGTTCTGCTAGCGAGTTGACTAGATAGGTCATGCGTAAAGTGGCATCAGGTACGTATTTGCTGTTTGGATACAGCGTAACCAGGTCCTTTAACGACAGGAATGATTCGCGTAGCGTTTTAGGGTCGCGGTCGCTGATGCCTTGTTTAGTGAGTTTTTCGATAACGCCACGTTCATTAAATGTTGCTAAGCCTTTCATGTAGTAGGCGTAATCAATATTGGGGTGATTAGGATGGAGTTTTATGAACCGATCTGCCGCTGCCATGCATGAAGTTGGATCGTTCTTCTTATAATGTGCATAAATGACTTCTAATTGTGCTTGCGTAGCGTAGCGGCCATGTGGAAAACGTGACTCGAGTACACCAAAATACTTGATGGCTTTTTCGTAATCGCGGTCTTTCATTTTTTGTTCGGCTTCAGTGTAGATACGGTCTGCAGTCCAACCCTTGGTTTCATCAAGCGGCGTAGGATCACCAAAAATGGCGCAACCTGTAAGCCAAGCAGTCAGACATAGACTCGCAATAAAGGCTAAACTATGCTTAGCAATATTATTTTTTCGCACGCTGACTTTACTGAAATTAAGATTCATAACCCAAGTCCAATTTACCAATTCACTAAGATTTATAGATTATAACCGATGACCCAAACCGCTCCTACCATTCTCATTATTCCACAAGATTTAGGTGGTTTACGCCTTGATCAGGCATTGCAGAAACTCATGCCAGAGCATTCCAGATCACGCCTGCAAGGCTGGATAAAAACAGGCGCAGTGACTCTGGATAATCAAGCTGCAACTTCCAAGCTCAAGGTGTGGGGTGGGGAGCGCATTGAAATCACACCACAAACATTGCCCGAAGAAAACGCATTTGCGGCAGAAGATTTACCTTTGGACATTATCTATGAGGATGATCATCTACTCGTGATTAACAAACCCGCAGGTTTGGTTGTGCACCCGGCTGCTGGCAATTGGCAAGGCACTTTGCTTAATGCGCTGCTTTATCATGTGCCGCAGGTGAAAGACTTGCCACGAGCAGGTATCGTACACAGGCTTGATAAAGACACCAGCGGTTTACTCGTTGTAGCCAAAACCCTCGCAGCGCAAACCAGTCTGGTACGCCAGCTTCAAGCGCGCACGGTTAAACGTGAATATCGCGCAATAGTCTGGGGGCAGATCTGGCGCAATGGCAAGGTTGATCAACCAATAGGTCGTCATCCACGTTCGCGTACCAAGATGGCAGTGAATCGCAATGGAAAACCAGCGGTGACTCAATATGAGGTGCTGGAACGGTTTGCGGTGCACACCTATTTACGTTGCGTGCTGGAGACAGGCCGAACCCATCAGATTCGCGTCCATATGCAGCATTTGCAAGCACCAATGGTAGGTGATCCAGTATATGGCATGCGCGGCATCATCCCTTTGCGCGCGATGACACATACATTGCGTCAAGCCTTGCCCTTATTCAACCGACAAGCCTTGCACGCAATCAAACTGGGTTTGATTCATCCTGAAACAGGTGAGGCGATGGAATGGCAAATTGAACTTGCGCAGGACATGAAAGCCTTGCTTGAAGCTATGCGCTATGAAGAGCCTGTTATTGAAGATGAGTATGACGATGACGACAATGTTATCTATGCTTTTGACGATGATGAAGCTGATGAGGAGTCTGATGAAATATTAGAGGAGCTTGAAGATGACGACATTGAATGAGTCCAACTTTATTATCCCCAATTGGCCAGCACCAGCCAATATCAAAGCATTGCAAACTACACGCACTGGCGGTTTGAGCCAAGACCCATACAGCAGCCTTAATTTTGGCGACCATGTTGGTGATGATGCGCTCGCCGTTGCAAGAAACAGGCAATTACTGAATCCTTTTGTGCCCACTGAGCCACTATGGCTAAAGCAAACGCATAGCACAATTGCAGTAAATGCTGCGTTGACGTCTTGCTTACCAGAAGCTGATGCAGCTTATTCAAAACAAAAGAATGTCGTCTGCGCCGTGATGACGGCAGACTGCCTGCCGATTTTGCTCTGTGACGAAGCAGGCACAAAAGTTGCTGCAATTCACGCGGGCTGGAGAGGTTTGCTAGATGGCGTAATTGAACGCACCATAAAAGCGCTAGAAATTGCCCCTCAGAACCTACTCGTTTGGCTTGGCCCTGCGATTGGACCAACGGCTTTTGAAGTAGGCCGAGATGTTTATGATGGTTTTGTTGAGCATGATGCTGATTCAGTAAAAGCATTCGCCCAACAGAACACTAGAGATAAATGGCTCGCTGATATCTACCAACTCGCACGATTACGTTTGACAAACCTGAGTGTAACTAAGCTGTATGGTGGCGACTATTGTACCCATTCAGACCAAAAGCGATTTTTCTCGTTTCGAAGAGATGGTGATACAGGGCGCATGGCTACTCTTATCTGGTTTGAATAGCTGTCATCTCTAAACTGCGCTAAATTCTGGTTGGTGGCCAGACAAAAAAGTCCTGCATCATAATCCTATTAGGGCTACTTCCTAAGCGAATCAAGGATGCAAGATCAACCAATGATTTAACTGTACGTTCTTTGGGGTATTTATCATTAAAGACCCTAGCCATGTCAGCTCCCATTTCAACATACCTTTTAGGGTGCGCTAGCACTTCCTCGATTCTGGATTGCAGACTTTCTTTCTCAAATATGTAGCTAACTTCTTCATGATTACCGAAGGTATCTACCAAACATTGTTGCTCGTTAGTGATGCATAGGGTGTGTGCACCGTAAGCTCTTGTTGGACGATCATGGAATGCGGAGGAGGTATTAGGCGACATATCAATAATGCCAAGCCCATTTTTATATTGTTCGCGTGACTTATAATAATTTCCACCCTGAATATACTCACAACGTTTTCCAGAAAAGTCTACATGTCCCCAGTTTTCGCCTTGAATGACAACGGGAAAATCGGCGAGCACTTTACCCATGAAAGTACTTTTGGCTCGTCGCATATAATCATCAAGTTGAGCATCAAAAAATAATCGGATTTGACTGAAGTTGTCGAGATCTAAGCCTTTACCCTCGAAAAACCCCATCACTAAACTATCTATATTATCTCCCAGCGTAGTGTGTATCTGGCTTTCAAGCTCACTTGCCAGGTCAAGTAGCATGGTTGAAATTGTCGGTGATAGGGTATTAACCCAGAGCTTTTTTAGAGCCTCTGGATCGTTGCCATTTTTAAGGAAAAATAATTTTCCATTCTCTTTGACTTTGAAGTCAATCTCCTCCAAAGGAATTGCATCCGTTACACAAGGTTGAAATAATCCAATCAATCCTTGAAGTTGCGGCAACTGTTTTCTTAACGCGTAGTGCTCTTGAAACCAGTAAAGCGTTGCGAAGTTGGGAGCGATGTTGACATGTCTATCAAAGAAGTATGCAGGAGTATCTCCGTTCAGTGAGATGAAGGGTACATTGAAAGCCGTCCATATATTGATTTGTTTTCCATTTTCATCCGTCGCCATCAAATCTGCAGCATAAGCCATTGGAGAAAACACAAACTCAATTTCACCTGTTGAGAGTATAGGGACCAGATGATTGTTTGCCTCAGGAAGCGCTAAATTCAAACTGATAAACTCGTATCCTTGCTCCTCAAAATAGCGCCCGAAAGCTTTGCCACCACCACTCAACGCATCAGACATGCTGGCAGCATATACATAAAGTATGGCACTCATAAAATCCTTAAATTAGCAGTAATTAATAAAAATACTAACATGAAAAATACAAACTCATGGGTTGAACAGAATGACTTTATCTTGTCTTTGAATGTAATGAGCTTTGAATCTACGACGCAGAGTCCATATCCCGTATAATTAAAGTCTATGTCTATATTAACGATTATTTTTCTTTCAACACTGGCTGGCGGTGTATTGAGTGTGCTGGCGGCAGCATTTTTTGCTTTGAGTGCTCGACCAGCATGGATACCTATGTTGGTGAGCTATGCGATTGGCGCTTTATTGGGTGCCGTTTTTCTTGAGATTTTACCGCATGCTTTTCACGTGGCTAGTAGTATCGAGAATATGGCAGCGACAATATTGATTGGCATATTGCTGTTTTTTGTGTTGGAGAAACTTGTGTTGTGGCGACATTGCCATGGTGATGAATGCGAAGCTCACACCACACATACCCATGAAGATTCAAAAAATCATCATGATGGTGGCCGAAGTGGCATGATGATTATGGTTGGTGACACTTTCCATAATTTTGTAGATGGCATACTTATAAGCGCCGCATTTATGGTGGATATTAAGGTGGGTCTGGTCACTGCATTAGCGATAATCGCGCATGAGATTCCACAAGAGGTTGGTGATTTTCTAATTTTGCTACATTCAGGGTACACAAAAAAACAAGCTTTACTGTTTAATCTTCTGTCCACACTTGCAACTGTTGTTGGTAGTGTCATAGCCTATTTTGCCCTGCAGTCAATTCAGGGCGTTATCCCAACCATATTGGGATTGGCTGCAGCCAGCATGATTTATGTAGCTGTCGCTGATTTGATACCTGGTTTGCATAAACGCACTGAACTCAAGGCGACAATTCAACAAGTCGTATTAATCGGGTTTGGTATCAGCTCGATCTGGCTCACTGAGTATTGGCTGGGGGCCATTATTTAGACTGCTTTCATTCATGCCTAGTATCTCGGCCTCTTTGCGCGCTTTATTTCGCTTGCGTTGTGGGGTGCTGAATAGCCAGATAAACAGCATGCAAGGAAATAAACCATAAAAGGTAAAAGTAAGTAATCCAGCAGTTAGGCTTTTCTCTGTGGCCGCCATAAGTATGGTGACATACATCCAAGCAATTGCAACTATATACATAAGTTTCGTTCAATCTATTGATCTATAAAATGAATGAAATGGTTCAATCACTCACCCCAATTGCTTCTAACGTCATTAACTTTAGGTAAGCTACTTCAACGGTGGATTGTATTCTTTCGTAATGATGAATTCAAAGTTAAGAAAAGTCTGATTTTTAACAAGGTGGGGATGGTTTGGGGATTAAATTATTTAGGTTTTGTATGCATTTATAAAAATGCATGCAGGAAAGTCAGTTTTCTGAGGCATAAAAAAGCGCCCCTTTCGCTGATGACTCTATATTTACTTATCATCAAATATAGAGTCATCAAGGCGAGTTACGTTCGGTAAGTGAGCAAATCAATATTGAGAACTCCATTCCAGAGACTTCTAATTCTGTTAATTCTTTGATTTTGCTAAGTGTTCCGTGAACTGTTAAATAATGAGGTTTTTGCATCGCTTTTTGATTGTTTAGAGATGCTAAATACATGCTATATATAGCATTATGATCGGCATAAGGCCAGAAAAAGCGAATGGCATCACATTTATCCGCTGAAAATTTTACAATCGTAGCGATTGCGATACAAAACTCAAGCATCATAATCTGTGCTTGAGCATTAAGTGCTTATAGCCAAAACAAGTTACAAATGTTACATAATAATTGTGCATCCCTTGATGCTAGCTTAGGCAAAACCAGTCGGATTTAGAAAAACATTGGATTACGAATCAGTTCTGAGGTCAACAACAAGTGAAAAAACAAAAAATTTTTGTTACTAGGCCAACGCTGCCTCCCTTGGATGAGTTCGTCCCCTATTTAGAGCAAATCTGGAACAATAAAGTACTAACCAACGGAGGTCCTTTTCACCAACAATTGGAAAAGGAGCTTTGTGATTATCTTGGTGTGGAACATATATGCCTTTTTACCAACGGGACTATTGCATTGGTTACCGCATTGCAAGCCTTGCGAATAAACGGGGAGGTCATCACGACTCCTTATTCATTTGTCGCAACCTCCCATTCATTGCTGTGGAATGGTATCAAGCCTGTTTTTGTCGATATCGATCCAAATACACTCAATCTCGATCCGGCTAAGATTGAGGCTGCGATCACACCCCAAACTACAGCCATCATGCCTGTGCATTGTTACGGGCATCCTTGTGATGTAGACGCCATACAAAAGATTGCCGATAACTACAATCTGAAGGTGATTTACGATGCGGCGCATGCCTTCGGCGTAAAAACACAAGCAGGCAGTTTGCTCAATCATGGTGATTTATCTGTTTTGAGCTTTCATGCTACCAAGGTATTTAACACCTTTGAAGGTGGTGCCATAGTTTGCCATGATGCAAAAACCAAGCAGCGTATAGACCACTTAAAAAACTTTGGTTTTGTGGACGAAGTGACAGTTGTGGCAGCTGGTATTAACGGGAAAATGAGCGAAATTAATGCGGCCATGGGCTTATTGCAACTCAAAGGAGTAGATGTCGCCTTGCAAAAGCGTAAAGCTGTCGATGAGATTTATCGTCAACTTTTGAAAAGCATTGCCGGCATTACTTGTTTGCAAAGCACAGGCGAAAAAACCGCAAACTATGCGTACTTTCCAATTCTGTTAAGCCAAGAGTACCCGCTTAGCCGTGATGAACTTTATCAAAAAATGCAAGAAGAAGGCATTTATGCCAGACGCTATTTTTATCCTCTTATTAGCGAATTCCCGATGTATAGAGGCATGCAATCAGCTACTTCTGCAAATCTACAGGTGGCGCATAAAACCGCTAATTCGGTGATATGTTTGCCAATTTATCCTGAGCTTGAGATGGAAGATATTGAGCGTATCGTTAATATTATTCAGGCTTAACGTGAGTGTTGATACCCGATGAAACTAGCCATCATGCAGCCTTATTTTCTGCCATATATCGGCTATTTTCAGCTGATTGCATCAGTGGACGTATTTGTTATTTACGACAATATCAAATATACCAAAAAAGGCTGGATAAACCGCAATCGCATGTTACAAAATGGTAAAGATGTAATGTTCTCATTGCCCTTAAAAAGCGATTCTGATTATCTCTTCATTAGTCAACGAGAGCTTTCTACTGACTTTAAGCGTGATAGGTTTTTAAACCAAATTACAGAACTTTATAAAAAAGCCCCTTTTTTTGATAGCGTGCTTCCCATCATAAGAAAGATTATTCAATATCAAGAAAACAATCTTTTTTTGTTTTTACAATATTCCATTATTAGTATTTGCGAATATCTAGAGTTAAAAACTTCAATTTTGGTTTCATCAGGCATCGCGCTTGATCATGACTTGAAAGCACAAAATAAGGTGCTTTCTGTTTGCCATGCATTAAAAGCTAATACTTATATTAATGCTATCGGAGGTAAAGAGCTTTACTCAAAAGAGGTGTTTGAAGCACACAATCTAGAGTTGAAGTTTTTATCTAGTCAGAATTTTAGCTATATACAGTTTGGAGATACTTTTGTGCCGTGGTTATCGATATTGGATGTGTTGATGTTTAACTCAAAAGACGCCATTCAAAAGCAATTGTGGCAAGTTGACTTTGTTTAGACTAGGACAAAAATGCAGGCGATAGGCGGATACTTAGGTTTTGAGCTTGATACACGTAGATTGTATCACTCTCAAGCTATCGCTCTTAACACGGCTAGAAACGCTTTGGAGTATGTGATTGCGGCCAAGAAATATAAAAAAATATATGTGCCATATTTTACGTGCGATTCACTATTGCAACCCATTATTCGGCTTGGCTTGGCTTTTGAACAATATGCGATAGATGTTAATTTTGAGCCCATCTTTGACTATACAAAACTAGGCGAACAAGAGGTTTTTTTATATACCAATTATTTCGGCTTAAAAGATGAGTTTATTATAGAGCTCAATCAGAAAGGGCTGCGGTTGATTGTTGATAATGCCCAAGCATTTTTTAGCTTGCCTCTAGAAGGTGCGCACACTATGTATTCACCACGAAAGTTTTTGGGTGTTCCAGATGGTGCCTATTTATATACGGATACAAGGCTAGATCAAGCTCTAGATATAGATAAATCTTTTCAAAGGTTTGAACATTTGTTGGCAAGGTTAGATGGGGATGCCGAGGACGGTTATTCGCAATTTATTGGGAATGAAAATATTTTAAGTCATACACCTTTAAGGTATATGTCTAGGCTCACCCAAAACTTATTAACTGCAGTAGATTATCCTACGGTTATGCAACAAAGAAGGCTCAATTTTGAGCAGTTACATCAAGCGCTTGGGGCTCACAACGCTTGGGATTGGCTCTTGAGATCAGGGCAAGTGCCTCTGACTTATCCGTTTTATACTAGAAATACTAATTTACGTGTGTGGCTCAAGGAAAATCGCGTATTTACTCCGCAATATTGGCGGGAGGTATTGGATGTGGTTACAGCAAGCAGTATTGAACACGATTATGTCAGTAATATCATACATTTGCCTATAGATCAGCGCTACGGTGAATCGGATATGCAGCGTGTAATCGAACTGGTAAAACTATGCAAATAACAATACGTCCATTGCAAGAAACGGATTCTCAAACCTCGTATATCTGGCGTGGTGATGCTGATATATGGCAATACACCGGCTCCATACCTAATCACGCTATTACATATGAGATGGAATTGGATTGGATTAAGCAGGTGTTGGCAAGACCTGATGAAGCGCGTTTTGCCATATGTGTGGGGGAGGACAAGCGGTATATAGGTAATATCCAGTTAACTGGAATTACGGCGATAGATGCCGAGTTGCATGTGTTTATTGGAGTAAAGTCTTTGCACAATAAAGGTATCGCTACAGCTGCAGCAAAACTACTACTGGACTACGCACAGCAAGACTTGCAACTGCAATCTGTATATTTATACGTAAATGCACAGCATTTAGCTGCAATTCGAACTTACACTAAATGCGGTTTTGTTGTTACAGAGGAGCAGGCATCACCAAATCAGCTAAAAATGGAAAAAAAATTAACGCCATGACAAATCAACAACGCGAACTTGCACAAAATGGCTACTGCCATTGGCCACAGTATTTTGATAGTGACTATATTGAACAATTAGCTGCTGCGATTGATGACAGCTATAAGGTTTGCCGCCACATACAAATTAAAAACGAAATTGAAGCAGTAACGGATGGAACAGTGCACCATTTACTTGCTACGGGAGATCCGATTTATCTGGATTTATTAGATAAATTAAGTCAGTCAAGATTGTATGGATTTATGAAAGAGTATTTTCAAGGAAACTTTATATTAAATGGCTATGGAGGGGTTATTAATTTGCCGAATAAACCATCCTACGTTGCCAATATTCATAGAGATATTCGTTTTTTCTCGGGAGAATTTCCTCTGATGTTGAACTGCTTGATTATGCTGGATGACTTCACTTTGGAAAATGGAGCTACTTATTTACTAGCAGGATCGCATTTGCATCCCGATAAGCCAGAATCTGAAGCGTTTTATAAAAGCTCCGACCGTGCTATAGGTAAAAAGGGCGATATAGTATTTTTTAATTCTAATCTGTGGCATGCCGCGGGCATCAATCTAACCCAGCTAAGTCGTCGCGCCATTACCATTACTTTTGCCAAACCATTTATGAAACAGCAGTTGGATTATCCCCGATGTGTGGGATACGACAAACAGCAGCAATTAACTAGTAATTTACAGCAGATATTAGGCTATTTTTCTAGGACACCCTCTAATTTGGATGAGTGGTATCAAAAGCCAGAATATAGATTTTACAAGCCTGGACAAGATAATTAAATAGCATGAAAGTGTTTAGGAGCTTTAATAATGATTAGAGATTTCAACCAAGAAATAAGCGATACACAAGATCATCAATATGCTTACAGTTTCGATTTTGATGTGATGCATCATTATATGGTGAAGTCATTCGAGCCATTTTGGCAACAGGGCAATCTGCTCGAGTTGGGCAGTTTTAAAGGGGACTTTACGCGAAAATTCCTCCCTTTTTTTGAGGACGTTACATGCGTTGAAGCCTCTGGTGATGCAATGGCAGTCGCACATGCCGAATTTGGTGATAAGGTAAAGTTTATAAACTCTATGTTTGAAACTGTAAATTTACCTAACAAATATCAAAATATAGTACTGACTCATGTATTAGAGCATTTGGCTGATCCTGTTGTGGTGCTTAAACGGATTAATGACGAGTGGCTGGCTGAAGGTGGTCGGTTTTTCTTGGTGTGCCCGAACGCCAATGCGCCTTCACGTCAAATTGCTGTCAAGATGGGCTTGATTAGCCATAACGCTGCGGTCACCCCAGCCGAAGCGGAGCATGGGCATTGTCGTACTTATACATTTGACACCTTGGAACGGGATGCCGTGGCAGCTGGGCTCAAAGTGGTTCATCGGTCTGGCATCTTCTTTAAGGCACTTGCCAACTTCCAGTGGGATCGTTTGTTACGGACCGACATCATCTCCAAGGAGTATTTGGAAGGTTGTTACCAGTTAGGGCAGCAATATCCAGATCTATGTTCCAGCATCTTTTTGATGTGTGAACGCGGAGATTAAATCATGCCTCAAAAACCTATCCTGATATTTCCCGGGGGGATGCCTCGTTCTGTAGCGTATCTAAATAAATTAAATGTAAATGAAGACAGTCGTGAGGTCATCGGTGCATCCTCATTGGCCTACGACCCTGCGCGAGAATATTATGCTTCTTGGGTATGGTTACCTTATGTGACCGATCCGGCCTTCGACGAAGCACTGCAAAGGCTTATAACGGAGTTCAACATCGGGGAAATCTATACTCCTAACCATGTTGTCTGGGGCTATCTTGAACAGCATCTGGGTCGTTTGGCGAAAGGTGTGCTGTTGGCAAACACATCACCCGTGGATGAGGTGCTAGGAGGCTATCGAGCTGCGCTCAAAAAGGCAGAGAGCTTTGCGGAGAAGCCGCTAGCTCTTTCAATAAAGCCAGCGACGCATCCGATGCCTAGCATAATTGAGTTGGCAGGTTTGTGCCGCTATACCGATTTGATACCGGGTATGTGTGATGACGAGAAGTTCCATGTTCTGCTGGAGATTGCACGTCATTCTGTTAAAGGCGACATCGTTGAGATTGGTAGCTGGTGGGGGAAGTCAGCTTTTATATTGGCTTGGCTAGCCCCGCATTTCCAGATCGGAAATTTGCTATGCGTTGACCCATGGAGTAATGCGCATCTCATTCAGAACGAAACTATTGTGGATAGCTGCTCGGCACAAGTGGATGCAGATGAGGCTTTTAATGTGTTTCGCATCGGCATACTTCCTTTCAATGCGAAACACATTAACTATCTGCGTATGGCTTCCGAAGACGGCGCAAGAAGTTATTCTGACGATCGCGTTGTTAGGTCCGAGTATTTTGGTGAGACACGCTATGCTGGTAAAATATCAATTCTGCACATTGATGGTAATCATGCGTATGAAGCAGTAAAGGCTGATATTGATTCATGGGGAGGATTCGTGGTCGATGGAGGCTGGATTATCTTCGACGACTATATGTGGCCTTATGGAGATGGACCAAAAAAGATTGGCGACGATTTTATCGACGTGAATCAATCCAGAATCGCTAACGCCTTCACCATGGGCGGGGCACTCTTCATTCAGTTAATGCTCTCTAATGGTAATGGCTGATTCGAGCCAGGCTACATTAAGTAAACTAGATCAAC
The DNA here is from genome assembly GCA_035460505.1 of Methyloradius sp. Lineage (GTDB taxonomy): Bacteria > Pseudomonadota > Gammaproteobacteria > Burkholderiales > Methylophilaceae > Methyloradius. The sequence continues at coordinate 28,526 of DATHWP010000066.1, forward strand.
GTTTTATCAATAAAGTGAATGAAATGATTAAGTCATCCATCCCAAAAGTCGGGTTCGTGTCTCTGGGCTGTCCCAAAGCATCTTCCGATTCTGAACGTATTCTTACCCAATTACGCGCTGAAGGCTATGCAATTTCGGCGTCATACCAAGATTCAGATATCGTAGTGGTCAATACCTGTGGGTTTATAGACAGCGCTGTTGAAGAGTCGTTAGATGCTATTGGCGAAGCGCTTGCCGAAAATGGTAAGGTGATTGTGACTGGGTGCTTAGGAGCAAAGAGTGGTGTGGTGAAGAATGCCCATCCTAGCGTGCTAGCTGTAACAGGTCCACATGCATTAGAGGAGGTGATGAGTGCGGTGCATGCCAATTTGCCAAAGCCGCATGATCCATACAGCGATTTAGTACCGCCACAAGGCATACGTTTAACACCTCAGCATTATGCCTATCTAAAAATATCAGAAGGTTGTAACCACCGATGCAGCTTCTGCATTATTCCATCAATGCGTGGCGACTTAGTAAGCCGCCCGATTGGTGATGTGATGCAAGAAGCCGAAAACCTCGTAAATTCTGGAGTAGCAGAACTATTGGTGATTTCACAAGATACGAGCGCGTATGGCGTGGACGTGAAATATCGCACAGGTTTCTGGAATGGCCGCCCAATTAAAACTCGCATGACCGAACTCGCCAGTGCGCTAGGTGAATTAGGTGTTTGGGTGCGTATGCACTATGTGTATCCATACCCACATGTGGATGAGATCATTCCATTGATGGCTGACGGCATTATTTTGCCTTACCTTGATGTGCCGTTTCAGCATGCCAGCCCTCGCATTCTAAAAGCCATGAAACGTCCAGCCAGCAGTGAAAACAATCTGGCAAGAATTAAAGCCTGGCGTGATATATGTCCAGATATCACCATACGAAGCACCTTCATTGTTGGTTTCCCTGGCGAGACTGATGAAGATTTTGAAACACTATTAACCTTCCTTGAAGAAGCGCAGTTGGATAGGGTGGGTTGTTTTACTTACTCGGCAGTGGATGGTGCTGCAGCCAATCAATTAGATAACCATGTGCCAGAACCTTTGAAGCAGGAGCGTTTAGCTCGCTTTATGCAAGTGCAAGAGGCCATTAGTGCCAAAAAGCTGGAACAAAAAATAGGCCGTATCGAAATTGTACTGGTTGATCAGATTGATGGTGATGTGGCGATTGGCCGCACCAGTGCAGATGCACCAGAGATTGACGGTGTAGTCTATTTATCAGGTGCTGAAGGTTTAGTGCCTGGCGATTTAGTTGAGGCGGAAATTATTAAGTCTGACGGCCACGATTTATGGGCTTCTGCGCCTAATCGTGACTAGTAGGAGTTATTTAGGCAGGTAGTGCAGCTTCTGAAAACAGGTCTTTAAATATCGGTTGCGGCTTTTCGCTGTCAGCACGCGATTCAAGAAAATCCAATGTGTAAGGGCAGCGGTTAGGTTTCTTAGATGCAGCTTTACGTTTTTTAGATTTAGTTGCTTGAGTATCAATATAAGGCGTTTGGCTAATTCTGATGTAACCAGCGCCACTTAACTTTTCTGCGGTTGTTTCAAATTGGCTCAGCGGATTATCAATGTTTTGAAGAGTCACAATGTGCTTACTGACTTTAAGCACGTTATACATCACAAATTTACTTGGTGTTTGCTTGCCGTAAATCTCACCTGTATGAATATCCACATGATTCCTTAAAGCTGGGTTTAGCGCATCATAGCGCCAGCAATCTCATGATACAAGCGCTTTGATGGTTGGAATTTATAGTTTCTTCTGGTCTGCATCCACAATCAGTTCAAGCAGATCCATCGGTACTGGTTTACTGAATAAATAGCCCTGCATTTCATTACAACCTATAGACATTAAAAAGTCATATTGGTAGCGGGTTTCTACCCCTTCAGCAATCACATTCAGGCCTAGGTTTTGTCCTAGCGCTACAATTGCTTTCAGGATGGCTTCATTGGCTATGTCCTCTTCCAACTCCATTACAAAGCTCTTATCAATTTTCAGGTTATCAATGGGGAAGTTCTTGAGGTAGCCCATGCTGGAGTAGCCTGTGCCAAAGTCATCGATGGCTAGTTTGATCCCCAGAGATTTCAGGTTCTTAAGAATCTCTGTGAAGTTTGAAGTATGTTCAATCAGCGTACCTTCAGTGATTTCAATTTCTAGCAGGTCAGGGCTCAGGCCTGTTCTTGATAAAACAGATTGAATCATCGGTATCAGTTGCTTCTGGTAAAACTGTCTTGGGGAAATGTTGATAGAAACTGGCAAACGCACACCTGTTGTTTTGTAAAGTTTGATGAGCTGCTCGCAAGCTTTTTCCAGCACCCAGCTACCTATATTTTCAATCAGATTAGTTTCTTCAGCGATCGGGATAAATTTGGTAGGTGGGATCAACCCATGTGTTGGGCTATTCCAGCGGATGAGGGCTTCAACACCAGTGAGCTTGCCTGTTTTAAAGCTAAGTTTAGGCTGAAAGTGCAGCACAAACTCATCATGCAGTAATGCCTGTCGCATGCTGTATTCAAGCTCAAGCCGTTCAACTAATGAAGCATTTAGCTCTTTGGTGAAAAACTGAAAATTGTTTTTACCCGCATGTTTGGCTTTATACATCGCAGTATCCGCATTCTTAAGCAGGGTTTCTGAATCCTTGCCATCTTCAGGATACATACTGATCCCAATGCTGCAGGTGACTACAAATTCGCGGCCATCAATCACACATGGATTGGCTGTGATGGTTAGTATGCGTTGTAGTGTATGGCTGAGGGCATCTAACCCATTCAGGTTTGAGAGTACCAACACAAACTCATCGCCACCTGGACGAGAGACGGTGTCGCTTTCCCTCACGCAGCTTTCAAGCCGGTTAGCGATTGAAATTAGTAGTTTGTCGCCTACATGGTGACCCATGCTGTCGTTTACATCTTTAAACTGATCTAGGTCAACAAACACAACCGCAAGCTGGCTGTAGCTTCGTTCGCTACTATTGATGGCCTGCTGCAAGCGATCTTTGAGTAGGGCGCGGTTGGGTAACCCTGTTAGGTCATCATGCGTTGCTTGATACTGGATAAGCTCGCTATATGATTTACGCTGGGTAATGTCTTCTACCGTGCCCTCGTAATAGAGTAACTTCCCAGCTTCGTCTTTGACCTCACGTGCGTTTTCTGAAATCCAGATTACGCTGCCATCCGCACGATATACTTCCGCCTCAAAATCGGTCACGCGTCCGTGCAAGTGCATGAATTCGGCAAACTCTTTACGGATTCCAGGGTTTACATATAGCTGTTTTTCAATATTATTCAACGAAGACACCAAGTCCTCAGCTGATTCATACCCATAAATTCTTGCCAACGATGGGTTTGCGTTCAGATAACGACCTTCAGGGCTGGTTTGGAAAATGCCTTCAACGGTATTTTCGAAAATACTGCGGTAGCGTTTTTCGGCCTGTTGCAGTTCATATTCACTATTTTTACGCACGGTGATGTCTTGAACGAATCCTTCAAGCGCTTCTAGCATGCCCATTTCGTTGAAGATGCCTGTGCCACGCTCAAGTACCCAACGGATATTGCCATCTAGTGTTTTAATGCGATATTCAACGCTGAATCTTTCGTGATTTGCGGTGGCGGTATTGATAGATTCTCGTACAAACTGGCGATCTTCTGGCAGTATCAGTTCTTCGTAGGAGATTTTTCCGTTATCGAGTAAGTCCTTGGTGTAGTAGCCTGTTAATCGTGTGCAGCCTTCACTGACAAAAATAAGTGTCCAATGCTCATCACTCAGGCAACAGTAAGCCATGCCGTCAAGGTTGCGCAGGAGCGAATCCAGCACGATTTCACGGTTCTTCAGCCAATTAACAATAAATGAATTGGCGCTTGTACTAACAAATTGGTCTTCTGGAATTCGGGGAGCGATGCGCAATCGCATTAAAGGCCACTTTCTTAGATTTAAGTATTCATGAGCTATAACAAAGAGAACGGTAGATTTAGAGCAAACTTTAGGCCAGCCTGATATTGAGTGCTGGTAGCTTGATGATTCAGAAAATTTGAATTAGTGTATTTAATACAAGATGGTTGATCGGATGATCGGCATGCACCAAAAAAGTGCGATATTGGTCATTTTTTGGTATTAAACTCTGTTGAGTATTGAGAGCCCAAAGTGCTGTAAGCCAATAAGTTAATTAGAATATAAAATGATTACTTACGTTTCATTTGCACATGATCGCGAATGATAGCGATAGCGTTATCCCTGATATATTTACACTCGGTGTCTTTTATCCACATATTGAGTAAGCCTACAAAAAACAAGTGGGTATCTAAGGCAAGTTGGGCGGGGTGGTGATTCCTGTTAATCAGGTCCTTAGCGGCCGCACGCGCGTAAATGGTTTCGAGTTTTCGTACAATGTTTTGACATGTGCTTAATATCTGTTGCAGAACTTCAGCAAGCTCTTCAACATATTCGCATTTTGTCATCATGATTTCATATGTCTGTTGTGTAGTTATTGACTGTTCTAAAGTTTGAATAATGCCGCAGAAATATTGTTCTATGCTATTTAAAGGGTCATCTGTAGATTCGTTTAATACGGCATCATCAATCAGATCGATGAGCGGTAAAAAAACTTGTTCGCGCATGGCCTCAAACAATTCGGTTTTATTATTGAAATGCCAATAAACGGCGCCACGAGTAACATTGGCTTGTGTTGCGATTTGTTCTATCGTGGTTCGGCTAACGCCACGTACAAGGAACACTTCGCGAGCTGCATCAATAATGCGCAGGCGTGTTACTTCGGCATCTTCTTTAGTTTTACGTACCATGTTTTAAAAGCTGTCCATTTGAAGTCGTATCGCATTTATTCGAAAAATTATTGTTTACATACAATCATGTTTGTATATAATATACATACATTCAAGAATGTAAGCAAGTAAATCTATATATTAGACATGGAGTTACGCATGGCAATGTTCAGCAATAACAATCATAAACAATCTGGCAATCGCGAAATTAGACCTATTAAAAAGCCAGTATCAATAATTATGCTGGGGCTTGTGGCATTCACGCTTGTTGCCTGCGGTAAAAAAGATCAGGCGGGTGGTCAGATGCCGCCAATGCCTGTCAGTGTGATAGAAATTCAACCGGTCAGTGTGCCAGTGAGTGCAGAAGCCGTGGCGCAAACTGAAGGTGCGAAAGAGGTTGAGATACGTCCTCGTGTTGGCGGTATTTTGCTTAAGCGCTTGTATGAAGAGGGCGAGTCAGTGAAGGCTGGCCAAGCAATGTTCCAGATTGATCCTGTGCCTTATCAAATTGCTTTGGCGCAAGCCCGTGCTATCTTGGCACAGCAAAAAGCTAAAGTTGAGCAGACCGAGCGCGAAGAGGCCAGATTAAAGAACCTGCTTGCCACTCAATCTATCAGCCAGCGTGAATACGATAATTCACTTTCTGATAACGACGTAGCTAAAGCTTCATTGTTGCAAAGTGAGGCAAGTGTGCGTGAGGCTGAATTAAATCTTTCTTACACCACAGTGACTGCGCCGGTGAGCGGTATTTCAGGGCGTTTCCAGTTTTCTGAAGGTGCATTGGTTTCTGCCAACACTAGCTTGTTGACAACCTTGGTTCAACTCTCACCGATTTGGGTGCGTTTTAGTTTTTCTGATAGTGAGTTAGCCAAACTAGGCGGTCACTTAAATGATAAGACGGTTAAAGAGGTGGAATTGATCATGCCAGATGGCAGCCAATACACACAAAAGGGCAAGCTCAATTTTGCTGCTAGTCAGATTGATCCTGCATTAGGTACGCAGCAGTTGCGCGCTACATTTGAGAATAGCGATAAACGTTTGTTGCCTGGCCAGTTTGTACGTGCCCGAATTACTACAGGTTCGCACGATGGTGTATTCCTGGTGCCTCAGGCGGCGGTTTCTTCTGCTGCACAGGGTAAATTCGTATATGTGCTGAACGAAAAGAATGAAGCCACAGTGCGCACGATTGTGCCTGGTGATTGGGTAGGTACCGATTGGATTATTCTGGATGGCCTGAAAGCTGGCGATAAAGTGATTGTAGATAACATTATCAAAATACGTCCAGGTGCACCTGTATCGCCGCATCCGTTTGGTGAAGTACCAGCTGGCGCGCCGTCAGCACAACCTGCCAAGCAATCATAAAGCGGTATTATCATGACTAGATTCTTTATTACACGCCCCATCTTTGCCTCAGTATTGTCGATTATTGTCGTGCTGGCAGGGCTCGCTGCAGCGATGAAGTTGCCAATTGCACAATATCCGCAAATTGCCCCGCCTACAGTGCTGATAACGGCAACTTACCCAGGTGCAAGTGCTGAAACACTTTCTAAAACAGTAGCTGCGCCGATTGAAGAGCAATTGAGCGGTGTTGAAGGCTTGCTTTACTATCAATCAAGCGCAGACTCCAGCGGTACTTTGACCATTACAGCAACATTCGAACAAGGTACTGATGTGAATCAGGCTACCTTTAACGTCAGTAATCGCGTCAATATTGCTACACCGCGCTTGCCAGATGAAGTGAGACGTACTGGGCTGATTGTCCAAAAGCGTTCTAATGACATCCTGATGGCAGCGATGTTGATTTCACCAAGCAAAAAGTTCGACCCACTGTATTTGAGTAACTACGCAACCTTGAACGTGGTCGATGAAATGAAGCGCATCAAGGGTGTGGGCGATGTGACCATTTTTGGTGGGCAAGATTATGCAATGCGTGTTTGGCTCAAGCCAGACCGTATGGCGCAGCTTGGTATTAGTACTACAGATGTTTCGACTGCTATTCAGGCCCAGAATGCGCAATACGCTGCGGGCAAGATAGGTCAGGATCCTGCACCTAAAGACCAGCAAATTGTATATACAGTGACAGCTAAAGGCCGTCTGGTTGATCCTTCAGAATTTGGCAATATTATTATCAAGGCGAATGGCCCAAGTGGTGTGTTGCGTCTTAAAGACGTAGCTCGCATTGAGTTAGGCGCACAAACTTATAACGTAAGCAGTACGCTGGATGGACAGCCTGGTGTTGCTTTGGCCATTTTCTTGCAAACGGGAGCCAATGCACTAGATACCGCAACTGCTATTAAAGCCAAGCTTGAAGAGTTGAAGGCGCGCTTTCCTGAAGGTATGGACTACCGTATTCCTTATGACACCAGTGATTTCGTAAAAGCGTCTATTGAAGAAGTGGTCAAGACCTTGGGCGAAGCCATGGTCTTGGTAGTGCTTGTTGTATTTCTGTTCTTGCAGAACTGGCGTGCGACATTAATCCCATTGATTGCTGTGCCTATTTCATTGATAGGCACATTCGCAGGCTTATGGTTGTTCGGTTTTTCAATCAACACCTTGACGCTTTTTGCCATGGTGCTTTCGATTGGTATCGTGGTGGATGATGCGATTGTGGTGCTTGAGAATATCGAGCGACTGATGGCAGAAGAAAAGTTATCGCCAATCAAAGCTGCAATTAAATCCATGGAGCAGGTGGCAGGTGCTGTTGTGGCGATTGTGTTGGTGCTATGCGCGGTGTTTGTGCCAGTAGCATTCCTAGGGGGTATTGCGGGTGAGTTGTATCGCCAGTTTGCGGTCACAGTTGCTGTTGCTGTGGTGATTTCAGGCATGGTAGCACTAACGCTGACGCCAGCATTGTGTGCAATTCTGCTGAAGCCTACACACAAAGAATCAAAATTCTTCAAACCATTTAATGATCGCTTTTTAAAGCTCACTAACTTTTATAAAAGTACTGTGACTTTAACCTTGCATCATCGGATTATTGGCGCGATTGTATTCGGCGGAATTATCGTCGTTGCCATTGTGCTTTTCATCCGAGTACCAGGCAGTTTTGTGCCGCCTGAAGATCAAGGCTATGTGGTGACGGCCGTGATCATGCCTGACGGCGCAACCTTGGCTCGCAGTACCAAGACTATGGAGGCCGTACGCTCTGCAATTTCACAGCGTGAGGGCGTTGCCACCGAGTTCGTTATCAATGGTTTCGATTTGATTGGTGGCGGCAATAAAACCAGTGCAGCGACCATGTTTGTGCGGATGAAAGATTGGTCTGCACGTAAGGCGACTGCTGATGATATTGTCGGCCAACTGTTCGGAATCGGTATGCAGCAGCCTGATGGTTTGGCGATTGCGTTTAACCCACCAGCGATTCGTGGGCTTGGCAACTCGGGTGGCTTTGAGCTTTATGTGCAGAGCCGTGGTGACTCTAATCCTATGAACTTGCTTAGCGTCGTCACTGATTTTATTGGTGCGCTGAAACAAGAGCCTAGGCTTGCAGGCATCAATACCTTCTTCCGCCCAACAGTGCCACAATTATTTGTCGAGGTTGATGAAGCGAAAGCCATCTCACAAGGCGTTGCAGTGAGTGATGTATACGATACTCTGCAGAGCACGATGGGCCAGCTCTATGTGAATGACTTCAATCTGGCAGGCCGTACCTATCGCGTGCAATTGCAAGCGGATGCACAGTACCGCATGAAACCAGATGACTTAGGCAAAGTATATGTGCGCTCAAATACGGGCAACATGATACCGCTTTCCGCATTGAGCAAAACCAGCAGTATTGTCGGCGCAGAGCAACTCGAACGTTACAACGGATTGCTCTCAGCCAAAATACTGGGCGGCGGTGCCCCTGGCGTAAGTTCAGGTGATGCCATCAAACTGGTTGAGAAAATTGCTAAGCAAAACTTGCCAGATGGCTATCAAGTGGCATGGACAGGCCAGGCTTATCAAGAGAAACGCACAGGTTCAGCTGCAATATTTGCATTCAGCTTTGCCATCATTATGGTGTTCTTGATTTTGGCGGCTCAGTTTGAAACATGGGCTTTGCCACTGGCTGTGATTATGGCTGTTCCGTTTGCCCTGACAGGTGCTTTGCTGGCTGTCTTGATTCGCGGTATGCCAAACGACATTTACTTCCAGATCGGGCTGATTACGCTGGTTGGTTTGGCCGCAAAAAACGCGATTCTGATTGTGGAGTTTGCCAGCCAGAAACTGGAAGAGGGTATGCCTATCATGGAGGCTGCTATTGAAGCTGCACGCTTACGCTTCCGCCCGATTGTGATGACTTCCATGGCATTCGTTTTGGGTATCGTGCCATTAGTGGTAGCTACAGGCGCAGGCTCGGCAGCACGTCGCTCAATGGGTACTGGCGTATTTGGCGGTATGTTGCTCGCTACATTTATTGCGACTATATTTATCCCGCTATTCTTCACTTGGCTCACCGGTAAAAATAGTACAAGACATCATCATCATGATCACGAAAAGGAAACGGTATGATGCCGCGTTTTAAGATTGCGCATTTGGCAGTAATCGCGACCCTAATGCCAGGTTGCATGATGGTTGGGCCGGATTACAAGAGGCCAGAGGCTAATGTGCCACCACAGTACAGCACGGCTGAGCCTGTTCAAGCTTCAAATGAAGCTGAAGTATCAAGCACTTGGTGGCAACTGTATCAGGACCCAGTGCTTAATGGATTGGTAGAAAAAGCGCTTAAAAATAATACCGATATCAAACTGGCTGTGGCCAAGGTTGAAGAGTCTGACGCCTATTTGCGTGAGGTTGGTGCTGCTTTATTCCCTGAGATAGATTTCGATGGTAGTGGTAGTCGTTCGCGCATTTCTCAGCTAGGTGCGACGCCATTACCTTCATCGGTGCCGCCAGTGAGGAACAACTTCAGTGGTCAGATCGGCACTAATTTTGAACTCGATTTCTGGGGTCGTTTACGTCGCCTGAAAGAGTCAGCACGTGCTCAAGCTTTATCTACACGTTATGCAAAAGATACAGTTGATCTCTCGCTTAAGGGATTGGTCGTCAGTAACTATCTGTTGTTGCGTAGCCTTGAAGCGCAAACTGCATTGACGGAAGACAGCTTAAAGAGCCGTGAAGAAAGTCTGGCGTTAACCAAGCGTCGCCTGCAAGGTGGTGTTTCTTCTGGGCTAGATGTCGAGCAAGCACAAGTTGCAAGCTCTAATCTGGTAGCGCAAGTGGCTGAGCTTAAAAGGCAGCGCGATATCGCTGAACATCAACTAGCGGTGCTTACTGGTGATCTGGCCTTAACAATTCCAGCAGGTACACTAGATAGCTTGCCAATCCCACCGATTCCGCCCGTGGGATTGCCATCCAGCTTACTGGCAGCACGGCCTGATATTCGTCAGTCAGAAGCTTCTATGATTGCAGCAAATGCGAACATTGGTGTGGCTAAAGCTGCCTTATTCCCGACGATTTCGCTGACTGCGAATTATGGTGGGCAGAGTGCCGATTTGAGTGATGTGTTGAAGTCTGCAGCACGCATCTGGACTGGTGGTTTAAGTCTTAACCTGCCTATTTTTGATTCTGGCCGTTTAGATGCCAGAGTGGATCAGGCAACGGCCAAGCAGAGGCAGGCTCTTGCTTCATACGAATCATCAATCCAGACTGGGTTTAAAGAAGTCAGTGATGCATTGGTGACATTAAGTCGTACTGCCGAGAGAGAAACCGCTTTACAAACCAGCAAAGATGCATCGAAACGGGCACTGACGATTGCCGAGAATCGCTACAAGTCAGGCTATTCAGGTTACTTGGATGTGCTCGATTCACAACGTACCTACAACGATGCGGCATTGGCTTACATTCAGAGCCGTCAGTCACGTTTGAGTGCTAGTGTTGATTTGTTCAAGGCATTAGGCGGTGGTTGGAAAGATCCACAGCAAGAAGCGGTTGCAAAACAATAAGACTTAACCAGCGTGAGCTAGCCTTTGAATGCTATCTCACGCTAGTTAATGGTACTTTCGCCCAGTCATCTTTAGCTTCTGTTGGTGTGCCGAGCTTGAATACTACCTTTTTCGACATATTGCTGATTTCATAAAACGAATGTTGCACAAAACGCAATCTGGGCAATAGCACAGAGGGCGTTTCAGTCACTCCGGCTTCTTTTGCAAGATACAAGCCCTGAAAGCCATTCACATTAATGGTTGGCCGCTCAGATTTCGTAACAAAATTATCTTCTGCATTATCAGTTTTAGTCACTAGCACCAGTGATGCCTGCTTGGAAAATACTTCAACACCTACATGCGTCTGGCCATTTGACAGCATTTTGATACCTTTAATGACGCCGATAACCACTGATTCGCGCAGTTCATCGAGTGTCAGGCCAATCAGCATGTCAGGTTTGATACTCGCAGACAACTCTTTGCTGACCACAGCCCCATAGCCTTTTGTACTTTCATCCGTGATGGTCCACTGTCCACCAACTGAGTAAGGCATTAAGGTAGTCGGCATATTTTTACTCAACGAATGCGATTGAAGGCGCTCTTCAAAGGTCTTTACGCTATCAAGTTGCGTATTGCGCATGGCTTTTTTATTGGCAATAAATTTCATCTGGCTACAGATGGTTTCAATACCAAAAGTCACAGCGGCCGTGCGTAATGTTGACTTTCTCTCTTCTTTTCTGCGCTGGCGCTTATAGCCACTTTTTGACCATTCTGTATAAAGATGATTGATCACTTCCATTAATGATGGCGCGCCATATAAGTCTTGTAGCGAGAGACTTTCTAGCGATTGCTTGATGTTAGTAGAGTTGGTGAGTAGTTCAATAGAAAGTGATACACCTTCCATATTCCAGTATCTACAGTTAGGCGTAGGAGTAAAATTTCTTACCCGTTTTGCGCCTTTATCAATGCTCATATCTACATAGAACAGAAAAGACTTCTCATCATAGTCTTTGCTGATATTGATACTTGGAATTAGCTTTCTTAATAGCTGGCAGATGAGATTGATGTCTTGCCGTTTCATGTTGGAGTGATCAAGTGAATCCAACATCGCACTCTGCACTAACATCGTTGAAATTGAGGTGCTGCCAGTATCTTCATACAGCCTGATGGACTTATCCAGCAGATTTTCATCTTCAGCTAATTTATACAGGCTATATATTTGTGTCCAGGCAGCCTCTGGTACTGGCTGATGCTTGAAATAGCGAAGCTTGATCATGGCAAAAGCTGCTTGCATGGCACGTGCGAACAATATTTCGCGTTGGTTCCATGCAAACTGCATAGCGTTCTGAGCTTCTGATCCTTCTATCTGCTTGCGATAATTGAGAAACAATTGACGCTGATAATAGTAGGCAGTTTCAGAGATGCGTAATTCAAGCTCAGGGCGCAAATTTTCAAACTTGGCATATTGCAACATGATGTTTTCAATAAACGGATGATTGAATTCATCAATTTTCATCAAGATGTTAAAACGGGACTCAACGCTAAAATGGTCATCTTCCAGAAACTTGGTAAGATGCTTGGTGGTTGTTTGGAGCGCAGTGATTTCATCCAGGCTACCCAGATCATTAAGCCAAATTAAATAATCGGCAACTGGATCTTTGGCTGGTTTAATAATCAGCTTGTTAAAAATTGACTTCATTCACCGCTCGTTCCCGTAATTCATCGTTATTTTTATTACATTATTTTTCAAATGCCATAATAATATCTAGCTAGAATCATGCCTGAATTAATTTTAGATGTAAAAACATTTAGATATTAAATACTTATGCTAGATTGCTGTAAACATACCTTATGAATGCCTTGGGCTACGCATTTTCCACACAGAATCATCATTGTGACTTGTTAGAATTAAAACAAATTCGTACAAATCTCAACATTATTAGGTCATCAACCCGCATTGAAATGTACCTGCAAATGCTCATTAAGCTTGGATATTAAGTCAGACAGCATTAAAGATATTAATTCTCTGTGACATGATAAAATTATGCTTTTAGCAAATATCCTCAGTTCAATGACAATTCGTACCCGTTTTGCGCCAAGCCCCACTGGCTTTTTACATATAGGCGGCGCTCGTACCGCACTATTTTCTTGGGCATATGCCCGAAAACATGCTGGGCAGTTCATTTTGCGTATTGAAGATACTGATGTTGCCAGATCGACTCCAGAGGCTGTACAGGCGATATTGGATGGCATGAAGTGGCTTGGACTGGATTGGGATGAAGGTCCGTTCTACCAAATGCAGCGCATGGATCGCTACAAAGAAGTGATTCAGAAGTTACTCAATGATGGCACGGCCTATTACTGTTACAGCAGCAAGGAAGAGCTCGAGGCATTGCGTGAGAGCCAAATGCAACAGGGCTTGAAGCCGCGTTATGATGGTCGTTGGCGGCCAGAGGCAGGAAAATCATTGCCACCTGTTCCAGAAGGTATTCCCCCTGTAATTCGCTTTAAAAATCCACAAACGGGTATTGTCAGCTGGCAGGATATGGTCAAAGGCGAGATTAATATCTCGAACGAGGAGTTGGATGACCTGATTATTGCTCGTGCAGATGGCACGCCCACTTATAACTTTTGTGTAGTGGTTGATGATTGGGAAATGGGCATTACTCAGGTGATTCGTGGGGATGATCATGTCAACAATACGCCTCGCCAGATCAATATGTTGCATGCTCTGGGTGCGGATATTCCGCAATATGCACATTTGTCTATGATTCTTGGAAATGACGGCCAAAAACTTTCAAAGCGTCACGGTGCGGTAAGCGTCATGCAGTATGACGAAGATGGCTATTTGCCAGAGGCTGTATTGAATTACCTGGCACGCTTGGGCTGGTCACATGGCGATGATGAGATTTTTAGTATGGATCAGTTCTGTGCGTGGTTTGACCTTGATCACATCACACCTTCAGCAGCGCAATTCAATACAGAAAAGCTGAACTGGTTAAATTCACACTATATTAAACAGGCTGATCTAGCCTATTTGGCAGGTGATATTACAAAGCGTTTAGCATCAAAATCTGTTTTTGTGGATATGGATTATTCAGCGCCAGACTTGCAGAAAGTGATTGATCTGTATCGTGATCGCGCTAATACGCTGAACGAACTGGCTGATAGCATTGCCTATTTTTATAAAATGCCTGAAATTGACGAGGCAGCGGCTACCAAACACATTACTGCTGACATTTTACCTGTCATCAAAACAATGACTGAGCAATTGGCTGGATTGGATTGGTCTGTTGAGGCTATCCATGCCTTAATCAATCAACTCGTAACAGAAAACGGGCTTAAATTCCCGAAAATTGCCATGCCATTACGTGTCATGCTAACAGGCAATGCACAGTCGCCTAGCATTGATGCTGTCATGTATTTATTGGGGCGTGATGAGGCTATTTCGCGCATCGAAAAATTCACTGATAGTCATTGATATATATTTTGTGAGATTTTTAGAACAAACTGATATTCATATAGTCGTACTCATGCGATGAGTAATATAGGTGCATACAGACCTTTTATTCTGTGCATCACTTGTATTGCAAATAATCAGCCCCACAAAGGTTGAATAACATCATCGCATAACGGCTGATAAAGCTTCATAACTGATAATAACTCCATAGAAAAGGAGCAAAAAATGAACGTAAAAGGGCAAACTCTCCAAGACCCATTTTTAAATGCTTTGCGTAAAGAGCATGTACCAGTTTCTATCTACCTCGTGAATGGCATTAAGTTGCAAGGTCAGGTGGATTCTTTTGACCAGTATGTCATTCTGCTGAAAAACACAGTCACTCAAATGGTGTATAAACACGCCATTTCAACCATTGTGCCTGGTAGGGCAGTTACCCTTCCTGCTAGTCACAGCGCTGAAGAATAATTCTATCTTTGAAGTTTAAATCTCATGCTTGATCGGCCAGTGGGTGGTGATGCTGTCATACTGGTGAGTATTGATTTTGGTGAGCCAGATTACGAAGAGAGTCTGCAGGAACTCAGGCAACTCGCTATCAGCGCTGGCATGAATATGGTCGGCACGCTTGAAGGTCGTCGTCCCAAGCCAGATGCCAAGCTATTCATAGGCTCGGGTAAGGCAGATGAACTTAAGCAATTGATGCTTGAGGCTGATGCCAAAGTAGCTGTGTTCAATCACGATTTAAGTCCCTCACAACAGCGTAACCTCGAGCGTATGCTAGAAGCACGAGTGGCTGACCGTACGGGGTTGATCCTTGATATTTTTGCTCAGCGTGCACAAAGTCATGAAGGTAAACTACAGGTAGAGCTTGCTCAACTTGAACATTTATCAACAAGACTGGTGCGTGGCTGGACTCACTTGGAACGTCAAAAAGGTGGTATCGGCGTGCGGGGTGGCCCTGGCGAAACCCAGTTGGAGTTAGATAGACGCATGCTGAGAATACGCGTGAAACAATTACGTGAGAAACTCAGCAAGCTCAAGCAGCAGCGTGGTATGCAACGGCGCTCACGTAAACGCTCTGGCGTCATGACGGTGTCTTTGGTTGGTTACACGAATGCGGGTAAATCCACCTTGTTTAACCGTTTGACGCAATCAGGGGTCTATGTGGCAGATCAGCTGTTTGCTACTTTGGATACCACGACCCGCAAGCTATATATTCCCGAGGCTGGTGCTGTAGTGCTGTCTGATACGGTTGGGTTCATTAAACATCTTCCCCACGCGCTGGTTGAGGCTTTTGGCGCAACTCTGGAAGAGGCCGTGCAGGCTGACCTCTTGTTGCACATTGTGGATACTGCAAGTGACAATCGCGAAGATCAGATAGTGGAAGTCAACAAGGTGCTGAATGAAATCGGCGCAGCCGATGTGCCCCAAGTGTTGGTGCTCAATCAGATAGATAGAGCAGGCTTGCCAGCAGGTTTGGAGCGAGATGAGTATGGTAGAATTAGCAAAGTTAGAGTGTCAGCAACAACAGGTGAAGGGCTAGATTTGGTTCGGCAGGTATTGATAGAACATGATCAGTATTTGCGTCAGCAACTCTCTGCGCCGCAGCTAGATGCAAGCGTCGTTATATAATTTTTGATTTGATTTTTTCGGAGTAAGTTATGGCTAATGATCCCGGTTGGGGCAATCGAAATAACGAAGGCCCACCCGATTTGGATGAGGTATTGCGTCAGTTTAAACGCAAGATCAATGCGCTTTTTGGTAAAAAAGATAGTGGCGATAAACCGCCCCAATTCGACAGCAAAAACTTGCCGATACTGCCAATTATTGCGCTAGTCGTTATCGTCTGGTTCGCCACGGGCTTTTACATCGTTGACCAAGGTTCACGCGGTGTAGTGTTGCGCTTCGGTAAGCATGTTGAAACCACTGCTGAAGGTCCGCATTGGCATATGCCTTACCCGATTGAGACTGTCACTGTGGTGAATATGGAGCAAGTTCGCACAGTTGAAGTGGGCTACCGCACCGCTGAAGGCCGCTCCTCAAGGAGTAAGGAGCTGCGTGAGTCACTGATGCTGACCGATGACGAAAATATCATTGATATCCAGTTTGCCGTGCAGTACAACCTGAAAAGCGTTGAAGAGAATTTGTTCAATAATCGCTCAGCGGAAGACTCTGTGCGTGGTGTCGCTGAAACTGCTATTCGTGAAATCGTCGGCAAAAGCAAAATGGATTTTGCTTTATATGAAGGCCGTGAAGAAGTCGCTGTTCGGGCCAAAGCGATCATGCAGGAAATCCTCGACCGCTATAAAACAGGTATTAATGTGGTTAACGTGACCATGCAAAATGCACAGCCACCAGAACAGGTACAAGCAGCTTTCGATGATGCAGTTAAAGCAGGTCAAGATTTAGAGCGCCAAAAGAATGAGGGTCAGGCTTACGCCAATGATGTGATCCCTAAAGCCCGTGGTACTGCAGCACGTCTGCTTGAAGAAGCCCAAGGTTACAAATTGCGTGTGGAGAACGAAGCTAAGGGTAATGCTAGCCGTTTTGAGCAGGTGTTGACTCAATATCAGCGCGCCCCTGAGGTGACTCGTCAGCGTCTATATATTGATGCCCAAGAGCAGATTTTATCCAGCGTAAGCAAGGTGATTGTTGATCAGAAAAACGGCAATAGCCTGCTTTACTTGCCTTTGGATAAGCTCATGAACACTACTAATTCGGCCACCGTTGGTGCAGCCACTGCACCTAGCGTTCCGCCAAACACAGTAATGCCCGAGATCGACAGCAATTCATTGCGCTCACGTGACGCTTTCCGTAGCCGTGACCGTGAGACAAGATAAGGAATAGGGCCCCACATATGAAAAGTATAGGTACTGTTTTAATTGGCATTATTGCTGCAATTTTGCTCATCAGCTTATCGGCATTTACTGTAGATCAGCGTGAATATGCATTGGTATTCAGACTGGGTGAGATTGTTGCTGTGAAAAAGCAACCTGGCCTCTACTTCAAGATGCCATTTGTCGATAACGTGAAATATTTTGATAACCGCATTTTGACCTTGAATTGGGTTGAGCCTGACCGCTTTTTAACCAGCGAAAAGAAAAATGTACTGGTTGATTCATTCGTCAAATGGCGCATTGTCGACCCTGCTAAATACTATGTTTCTCTTAAAGGCGATGAGTTGGCAGCAGAACGTCGTTTATCGCAGACCGTGAATTCTGGTTTGAGAGATGAGTTTGGTAAACGCACGATTCACGAAGTGGTTTCAGGCGAACGTGGCAAGATCATGGAGATTCTGCAACAAAGCGCAGACCGCGAATCTCGCCAAATGGGCATTCAAGTGCTGGACGTACGCTTAAGACGTGTGGATTTACCCCAAGAAGTCAGCGAATCTGTCTATCAACGTATGGAAGCCGAACGTAAGCGCGTAGCTAATGAATTGCGTTCACAAGGTGCAGGCGCAGCTGAAAAGATACGTGCTGATGCTGACAAGCAACGTGAAGTCATTATTGCTGAAGCTTATAGCCAAGCGCAGGATACTAAAGGTGCTGGCGATGCCAAAGCCTCAGAAATCTATGCGAATGCTTATGGTAAAAACCCAGAATTTTATGCTTTTTATCGTAGTCTTGAAGCCTATCGCAGTAGCTTCAAAAGCAAGAGCGATGTATTGGTGTTAGAGCCGACATCAGACTTCTTTAAGTACATGCGTAATTCCAGCGGCAAAAAATAAGCCTAAGAATTAAACTGTTTAAACAGTTTTAGATAAAGAGATTAACCTATGAGCACTACATTGATAGTCGCTATTGGCTTGATGTTAGTGCTTGAAGGTTTGCTTCCATTACTCGCGCCAAAAGCTTGGCGGCAAACATTTGAACGCATGATGGCATTGAAAGACGGTCAACTCAGATTTGTTGGTTTGCTTTCAATGTTGGTAGGTTTGGGTATCATCATGTTTGCTCATCACTTTTTAGCTCAATAAAATAACAATATGCGTAACTGGACACTCCCCGAATATATAGAAGACGTACTGCCAGCCGAGGCGGCTCGTATTGAGTTGCTGCGTCGCCGCCTGCTGGATTTATTCCAGGTGCATGGCTATCAATATGTGATTCCGCCATTGCTTGAATATCTGGAGTCGCTGATTACTGGCGTTGGCCATGATCTGGATTTGGCAACTTTCAAGGTGGTCGATCAACTCACTGGCCGCCTGATGGGTGTGCGCGCTGATACCACACCGCAAGCGGCTCGCATTGATGCGCACATGCTGAATAACCAAGGTGTTTCACGCTTGTGCTATGCAGGCAGTGTGCTCAGAACTAATCCAGATGGCCTTGCGCAAACGCGTGAACCCTTGCAGATAGGTGCTGAATTATTTGGTCACGCAAGTGTTGAGAGTGATATCGAAATCCAGCGTTTGATGATTAAGGCACTGCAAGCTGCAGGAGTGGGATCACTACACATAGACTTCAGTCATGTAGGTATTTTCAGGCATTTGGTGCGTGAATCTAATATTAGTCAATCATTGGAGCAATCGCTTTATGGAGCCTTGCAGAGCAAAGACCAATCTGCGGTGAGTAGCCTTGCTGTTGGCCTAGATAAAGCGACAAGAGGTGCCTTATGCATACTGACTGAGTTGAACGGCGGTAGCGAAATTCTTGCGGAGGCGCAGAAGTATTTGCCATCCACCAAGCCTATTACACAAGCACTGAGTGATTTAAGGCAAGTGAGTGAGAAGCTGGCTGACATGAATGTGAATGTCAGCTTTGATCTGGCTGAATTGCGCGGCTATCACTATCACAGCGGTATGGTATTTGCCGCCTATGCGCAAGGCTATACAGGGCCTTTGGCATTGGGTGGGCGCTATGACGAAGTCGGTTCAGTGTTTGGTCGTGCGCGACCAGCCACAGGATTCAGCCTTGATTTACGAGGCATTGTGATTGCATTGCCGCTGGCAGAGTTGCCTAAAGGCATTTTTGCGCCATACGACATGGATGCAGACTTGGCAGCTAAAATTGAAATGCTGCGTGCCGATGGCCATGTCGTTGTGCAAGAGTTACCAGGCCACGAAGCACATCGTGCAGAATTGAATTGCGACAGAAAATTAGTCAAAAAAGACCAGCAATGGCAAGTCGTTGCAGCGCCGGAGCTAGTCAGTTAGATTTAAAACGATCATCCGTTAATCATTTATAAATATTATTAAATAGAGTTCATTTATGGCAAAGAATGTCGTCGTTATTGGCACGCAGTGGGGAGACGAAGGAAAAGGCAAAATCGTTGACTGGCTTACCGATCATGCCCAAGGCGTAGTGCGCTTTCAGGGTGGCCATAACGCTGGCCATACCTTAGTCATTGGTCAAGGTGCCAAGCAACGTGAATACAAGCTTAACCTTGTACCTTCAGGTATCGTTCGCGAAGGCATTGAGTGCTTCATCGGCAATGGTGTGGTGCTGGATGCAGGCCATTTGTTGTATGAAATTGCAGGTTTGGAAAAAGAAGGTATCGAAGTTCGTAGCCGCCTGAAAGTCAGCCCTGGTTGCCCGCTGATTATGGATTATCACGTCAAGCTGGATAACGCACGTGAGGCTGCACGCGACAAGAAAATTGGTACTACGGGCAAAGGCATAGGCCCGACTTATGAAGATAAAGTCGCCCGTCGCGCACTGCGTGTTTATGACTTGTTCTATCCGGAGCGTTTTGCCGAGAAGCTGGCTGAAGTATTGGATTACCATAACTTCGTGCTCACCAAGTATTTCAATGTTGAAGCTGTGGATTTTCAGCAGCAGCTAGATTCGGCGTTATCACGTGCCGAACATATACGTCCATTAGTCACTGATATTTCGGCTGCACTTTATGATGCCCATAAAGCAGGCAAGAACCTGCTGTTTGAAGGTGCGCAGGGTACGTTGCTAGATGTCGATCATGGTACTTACCCTTATGTGACTTCATCAAACTGTGTGGCTGGTCAGGCCTCAGCAGGCTCAGGCGTTGGCCCAGATATGTTGCATTATGTATTGGGTATCACCAAAGCCTATACCACCCGTGTTGGTGGCGGCCCGTTCCCGAGCGAATTGGATATCGACTGTATTGATTCACCAGGATTCCAGATGTCAGACAAGGGCCGCGAAATTGGCACTGTGACCAAGCGCAAACGCCGTTGCGGCTGGTTTGATGCTGGCGCACTACGTCGCTCAGCCCGTATTAATGGACTTACGGGTTTGTGCATTACCAAACTGGACGTGTTGGATGGTATCGCTGAGCTAGATATTTGCACAGGCTACGAGCTGGACGGAAAAGTGACGGATATGCTGCCCGTAGGTGCTGAAGATGTCGCACGCTGTAAGCCTATTTATGAAACATTACCAGGATGGACAGAGAATACTTTTGGCGTGAATACTTGGGGCGGCTTGCCAGAAAACGCGCGTGCTTACCTCAAGCGTCTAGAGGAATTATGTGGCGTGCCTGTTGATATCGTTTCAACTGGCCCAGAGCGTGATGAAACCATCGTTTTACGCCATCCATTCGCATAGTCTTTCGTGAAGCCACTCTCAGAACAGCGCTTGGCATGGGCAATTACGGGTTCAGGGCATTATCTTAGGGAATGCCTTGAGATTATTGAGCCATTAGAAAATGTCGATTTATTCCTGAGTAAAGCGGCTGCTGAGATTATTAAGCAATATGGTTATGAGCATCATGTTGCGCGCGTGTATCAGGATAAAACGGCCAGTTCAGTGCCTGTCGAGTTCTTTTACCAAGGCAATTACCATACAGTAGTAGTGGCACCTGCCACTTCAAATACTGTTGCCAAAATGGTCTATGGTATTTCCGATACGCTAGTGACGAATGTCTTTGCGCAAGCTGGAAAATGTCGTGTGCCAACCATTGTTTTTGCCTGCGATACTGCGCCTGAAATTGAATCCGAAGCGCCGCATGAGAATATGGTTAAAGTCTATCCGCGCGCGATTGACCTTGAGAATATGGAAAAACTGAAGACCTTTGAACAAACCACAGTCGCAGCCGATATTCTGCAACTCAATGCGGCGATTCAGGCCAGATTAGCATGGCTGAGAGCCTCCTCTTTTTAACTGGCAAGCTTGCCGAGAAAAGCCTGCACAAAGTGCTCGAAGGCATGCAAGCTTCTGCTGAAGGCCTCGATTTTAAATACAGGGTCGCACAGATTGGCGTTTCAGTCGCTGCCTTGATGACGCCAGAGCTAATCGTTCGTAGATTAAATGATGTCGGCGATGCTGATAAATTGCTGGTGCCAGGCTTATGTCGCGGTGATTTACGCATTCTGGAAGAGAAATATGGAATCCCCGTAGAACGAGGCCCTGAAGACTTGAAAGATTTGCCGCAGTTTTTTGGCCGTGGCGGCAAGGCGCCTGATATCTCCATGTATGACGTAAAAATCTTTGCTGAAATTGTAGAAGCGCCCCAGCTCACAGTGGATGGCATTGTTACGCGTGCGGAGCATTACAGGCGGCAAGGTGCTAACGTCATTGACCTTGGTTGTTTGCCTAATACGCCTTTCCCACATCTTGTAGATGCTATTCAAGCGTTACAAGCTTCTGGCTTTAAAGTAAGCGTTGATTCCCTCAATAACGATGATTTGTTGCTGGCAGGTAGGGCTGGCGCAGATTATCTTTTAAGTCTCACGGAAAAAACACTTTGGATTGCCGATGAGGTTGCTTCAACGCCCATCCTGATCCCTGCAAAAGTGGGTAGCTTGCCATCTTTATATCGAGCGATTGATGGTATGCAAGCGAAAGGTAAGCCTTTTATTGCTGATGCGATACTTGACCCCATTCCGTTTGGATTTACTCAATCAATTGTTCGCTATCAGCGCCTACGGAAACGTTATCCCGACATCCAAATTATGATGGGTGTAGGTAATCTAACGGAGCTTACCGATGCTGATACCACAGGCATCAACGCCATTCTATTTGGCATTATCAGTGAACTTAATATTAATGCTGTATTGGCAACATCTGTCAGCCCACATGCTGTGAATGCAGTTGCAGAGGCTGATATCGCAAGGCGTGTGATGTTTGCTGCACGTGAAGATCGACGTTTACCCCGTGACT
Organism: Methyloradius sp.; assembly: GCA_035460505.1. Taxonomy (GTDB): domain Bacteria; phylum Pseudomonadota; class Gammaproteobacteria; order Burkholderiales; family Methylophilaceae; genus Methyloradius. Next base: position 50,775 of record DATHWP010000066.1, read on the forward strand.
ATAGTGACGGTTTGTTGGGCTTGCACGATAGACGCCCATTTACCTATACATCAGCTGAAATTCAGGAAATTGCAGCACAAATCAAAGACCCCAGCTTTCGCATCCAAGTTAGTGAAGATGGCGTGCATATCTATAATCGTGATGGCATATATCAATCGATTGACCCATTCGCGCTTTATCCAAACTTGAAAGTCGATGACGATGCATCACATGCTTTTTATCTGGGCGTAGAGTTGGCACGTGCACAAATTGCATGGCAACTTAAAAAACGCTATAACCAAGATGAAGAGTTGCACTGGGGAATAGCCACGCCTGAGAAAAAACCAGAAGACCGCATGGCGCACCGTGATGCATCTCTGAAAGAAAAGCGCGCCAAACAAGCTAAAAATGACTAGCCAGAAGAATCCAGAAATGATTTACGAGACTATAGTCACTACGCTTGACGAACAGGGCCAGCCATACATTGCCCCATTTGGCATTCGTGAACGCAATGGATTAATTCTCATTGCACCATTCAGGCCATCACATACCCTGGATAACTTGATGCGCTCTAAATCAGCTGTGCTGAATCTGGTGGATGATGTGCGCATATTTGCAGGCGCTTTCGTCGGCAAGCGAGACTGGCCAACATTGCTAGCTAATATGATTAATGGCGTTTATCTTAATGCTGCGCTGGCGCATCGTGAATTAGAGCTCGTAGAAATCAAAGAGGATGACACTAGACCGGAGTTATATTTCCGTGTCGTTCATGAAGTGAATCATCAGGCATTTAAAGGTTTTAATCGGGCTCAGACTGCTGTAGTTGAACTTTCGGTATTGGTCAGTCGTTTGCATATGTTACCGATAGAGAAAATAGAATCAGAAATGACTTATCTGCAGATTGCGATTGATAAAACAGCAGGGCCGCGCGAGTTAGAGGCTTGGGGCTGGTTGTTGGAGTGTATAGAAAATCATAAGGCCAAAATATCAGGGAATAACCTTGCATGACTAAATTACTCGTCAGCGTTAAAGATAGTCAGGAGGCTATGTTAGCCATAGATTACGCCGACATCATTGACCTTAAAAATCCAGCAGAGGGAGCGTTGGGCGCCTTAGCTATACATGATATTGAAGACATCGTTGCAAAGTTAGATGGTAGAAAAATTATAAGCGCGACCATAGGCGATTTACCTATGCAGCCTGAATTGTTGCTGGCAAAAATCAAAGAAATTGCAAACATGGGTGTCGATATAGTCAAAATTGGGTTATTCCCATCGCCAGAGCAGATCATCTGTATTGAGGCAATTGGACAATCTCTGGCAAGCGAAATAAAGATTGTTGCAGTCATTTTTGCTGAAAATGCACTGGATATTTCATTGCTGAAAGTCTTAAAAGCATCCCATTTTTATGGAGTGATGCTAGATACAGCGATTAAAAATGGCAAGAGTCTAACGGACCATGTTGAACCAGCGCAATTGACTGATTTTGTACAAGCAGCTAAAACGCTAGGCCTGTTTGTTGGCTTGGCAGGGTCGCTAAGGTTTGAGCATATTGAAACACTCAAAAATATAGGCGCGGACTATCTTGGCTTTCGCGGCGGATTGTGTGAGCAGGATGACCGTAAATGCACACTAAGCGAGCAAAAGATGAAAACCGCCAATATGATGTTGCATAAAAACAACAGAGTGTTACAAATGCGTGAAGTATCAATCGGGTGATAATGTTTGCCGTTGCGTCAGGCATGGGCTTTGCGTATTATTTGCCTTGGGGAATCAATTGTTATTAATTACGGAGTTATACCAATGAACAAAAACTTGATCAGCTTGGCTGTCGCGGGTGTTTTAGCAGTTTCAGCATTTAATGCTTCAGCAGATGAGGCTTATGAAGGCTCTTGGTATGCATTACCAGGTATCTCAGTTCTGCATCCAGATAATAAGTTATCTGCTGATGATGCAGGTCCTGGCGTATTCCTTAAGTTCGGTAAAGAACTAAGTGAACATTGGGATGTGCAAATCGGTGGAAGCTTTGCTTCATCCGATGCTGACGTAGCAGGTGTAAGCGGTAAATACAAACAGACCTTGCTTGGTGTTGATGCACTTTATCTTTTCAGTCGTGAAAAATTCCGTCCATTTGTTGTTGCTGGCTTAGGCGTGGCATATAACGATGTTGACTATTCAGCAGGTGTCAATGATGGCAAAAAAACATCATGGGCTGCTAATGTAGGTGCTGGTGCACAGTACTTGATTACTGAAAACTTTGGTCTTCAAGCAGATGTACGTTATGTTTTAAGCAAAGCTGATGCAACTCCTTCATTCAGTAACGATAACATTGGTAATACCTATTTTAACTTTGGCGCAATCTTTAAGTTTGGCGCACCTAAACAAGTAGCCGCTGCTGAGCCTACTCCAGCGTCTACACCAGTAGCAGAAGTTACTCCTGAAGCTGCACCAGTAGGTCCAGCAGAACCAGCTTTCGAGAAAGTGACTTTGTCAGCTGAAGTATTATTCGGCTTCGATAAAGACGTATTGAAAGAAGACGGTAAGAAGATTCTTGATTCTGATGTTGTAGAAAAGATGAAAGCACATCCAGAAGTTGAATTAGTGTTGATTACTGGTCATACCGATAAGATTGGTGATGCTGGTTACAACCAAAAGCTGTCAGAGCGTCGTGCTAATTCAGTGAAGAAATACTTGGTTAGCCAAGGTATTGAAGAAAGCCGTTTACACGCAGTTGGCAAGGGTGAAGCCGAGCCAGCAGTTGAAGTTAAAGGTTTACGTGGCAAGAAGCTGATCGAAGCTTTGCAACCTAACCGTCGTGTAGTAGTAGAAATCGAAGTTCAACGCGCAGAGTAATAGCGTGTCGTTTAAAAAGCCCCGCAATGCGGGGCTTTTTTATGTCCAAGATTTGTACAAAGTATTGAGATAGATGCCTTATGATACGTACTAATACAATTAAGTATTTTTTATAGTAATGATGATGATTAACCAAGCAGAAATCAAAGCAGATTTAGCCATAGAAGCGCGCTGGGTTGTACCCGTTGTACCGCATAATCAAGCATTTGAATATGCATCAGTCATCATCAAAGATGGTCGAATCATTGATGTTCTGTCTACTGAATCTGCCAGACAAAAATATCATGCTGAGCACATCGTTGATCTCGACGAACATATCTTAATTCCTGGTTTAATCAATCTGCATACTCACAGTGCTATGACCTTGATGCGTGGTTTGGCAGATGATTTACCTTTGATGACATGGCTGAATGAGCACATTTGGCCAGTTGAAAGCAAAATGCTGAGTGCTCAGTTTGTGCATGATGGCAGTTTGCTCGGCTGTGCTGAGATGCTGAGTGGTGGAACTACCTGCTTCAGTGATATGTATTTTTATCCGCAAGCAACTGCTGAGGCGGCTTTGCAGGCTGGCATGCGAGCTAACTTGGGGCTGGTTGTGTTAGATTTCGCTACACCCTATGGCAGTGATGCCGATGATTATTTACAAAAAGGTTTGGAGAGTCGCGATGCTTGGCGTGGTAATCCCTTGCTTACAGCAAGCATGGCACCACATGCGCCTTACACAGTCTCGAATAGCAGTTTTGAAAAAATTATTACTTACGCCGAGCAATTGGGTTTAGGTGTTCATACGCATTTACATGAAACTCAGGATGAGTTGACTCAAAGTATCACCCAATATGGCGTAAGGCCACTTCGCAGGTTGGCTGACTTAGGCTTGCTTGGCCCCAACTTTTATGCAGCACACGGCGTACATCTGGATGAGGGTGAAATCAAGATGCTGCATGAATATGGTTGTCATATCGCTCATTGCCCTGCATCAAACTTGAAACTGGCAAGCGGTATTGCCCCAGTAAAGGCATTGCTTGAGCAGCAAGTAAACGTGGGCATAGGTACAGACGGCGCAGCGAGCAATAATTGCTTAGATATGATTGCTGAGATGCGTTTAGCTGCATTATTGGCAAAAGGGGTAACAGCAGATGCTACTGCTGTACCCGCAGCGCAAGCTTTGCAAATGGCGACACTTAATGCAGCGCGTGCGTTAGGTTTGGATGAACAGATTGGCTCTATCGAGGTCAATAAATTAGCAGACTTAACCGCTGTTAAAATCAAATCACCAGAGACATTCCCTTGCTATGACCCAATATCGCATCTGGTCTATACATTGGGGCGTGAGCATGTGAGCCATGTATGGGTAGCAGGTGATTTACGCTACCAGAAGCTGGATGATCAAGAGGGTATTTTTGCCAACATAGAGCCTGCTGAGTTGAGGGAAATCAATGCGCTATGGCATGGCAGGTTGCAACAATATAAGTAAATAGACGGCGAATTGCCTACAGGATAATGCATGGAACTTAGTCAGACAGATTCAAAAAAAGAGAATGTAGATGCAGCAGAGCTGCTAAAATTTGCCACATTGGCGCATCGCTGGTGGGATGCGAGTAGCGAATTTAAGCCCTTGCATGAGATCAACCCATTAAGACTCAATTTCATCCACGATATTGTGGACTTAAAAGGCAAGCGGGTGCTTGATGTAGGCTGCGGTGGCGGCATTCTGTCTGAATCTATGTCCATAAAAGGCGCAGAGATTACTGGTATTGATTTGGGCGAAAAAGCGCTCAATGTTGCTAAATTACACGCTTTAGAGACAGGTGCAAAAATCAATTATCAGCTGATCTCGGTAGAAGAGTTGGCACAGCAACAGCCCGAAAGCTTTGATGTAGTGACTTGTATGGAGATGCTGGAACATGTGCCAGACCCAGCCGCCATAGTGGCCGCTTGCGCGCGTTTGGTAAAACCAGGCGGACAAGTATTTTTCTCTACCATTAACCGCAATCCTAAAGCCTATCTATTTGCTGTAATCGGCGCTGAATATGTATTGAATATGTTGCCTCGTGGTACGCATGAATATGAAAAGTTTATCAAGCCATCCGAGCTTTCCTCCTGGGTGCGCCATGCAGATTTATCTGTGGAGACTTTCAAAGGCATGAGTTATAACCCGCTGACTAAGCGTTATTGGTTGGGAGCAGATGTCTCGGTGAATTACATATTGCACGCGATTAAATAAGGCTTACCTAAATATGGCCTTAAATCCACGCGTTATATTGTTTGATCTTGATGGTACGTTAGTTGATACAGCTCCCGATTTGGGCTTGGCGCTCAATATCCAATTAAAGCGACATGGCTACCCAGCATTGCCGATTTCAGCTATCAGGCCTTATGCATCGCATGGCTCCAAAGGGCTATTAAAGCTTGGCTTTGGTTTAACACCCGAACATGCCTCATTTGATGCCATGCGAGTCGAGTATTTGAATTTATATGATGAAGTATTCTTAACATCACCAACCTTGTTTGAAGGTATGGCGGATGTATTGGCTGC
>DATHWP010000067.1:0-15110 GCA_035460505.1 Methyloradius sp.
GTGCACGATTTTGGGCAAAACATCATTCCTTACCTGATTAAAAAATATCGCGTACATGCCCACAGATTCACTGATAGCTGCGTTGGGGCAGCGGATGGCAACTACTACTGGCGCGATGTTGGTACGGTTGATGCTTATTGGGAAGCAAACATGGAATTGACTAAAGTCGTTCCTGAACTCAATTTATATGACAGGCAATGGCCAATCTGGACCTATCAAGAGCAACTGCCGCCAGCTAAGTTTGTCTTTGATAATGAAGACCGTTGTGGCTTGGCAACTGACTCTTTGGTATCAGGTGGATGCATTATCAGCGGGGCAAAAGTAAATCAATCTGTGCTGTTCTCTGATGTGCGCGTGAATAGTTATAGCACGATAGAAGGTTCAGTGATTTTGCCTAAAGTGGACATTGGCCGGTATGTAACGCTTAAAAGAGTAGTCGTCGATAAAGGTGCGCGTATACCTGACGGCATGGAAATAGGTGTTAATCCAGAATTAGATAGAAAGCGGTTTTATGTAAGTGAGAAAGGCATTACCTTGGTAACGCCCGACATGCTGGGTCAGTCACTGCACCAAGCGCGCTAATCGCTGCAAAAAAGTAGGGTTGTAGCAGAGATTTCTGAGTTTTAAGGGTAAATATGACACCAGCACGTCCCAAACTTTACTTTAATCTTTACTGGCACATGCACCAGCCAGATTATCGCGATACGCTTACTGGCGAATATGTGCTGCCTTGGACATATCTGCACGCCATCAAAGATTACACTGACATGGCCTATCACTTTGAGGCTAACTCTGCGGCACGCGCCACATTCAATTTTGTCCCTGTCTTGCTTGATCAACTCGAAGATTACGTTACCCAATTCAAGACCAATGAAATAGCTGACCCTTTGCTGGCCTTGCTTGCGGAAGATGACTTGCATAGCATTTCCAAGGAGCAACGCCAGCTGATTATTGATAGTTGCTTCAAATGTAATCACGAGAAAATGTTGACGCCTTTCCCGCATTATCAGGCCTTATACAACATGGCTAAGGCGCTGGAATCCAATGGCGAAGAGGCTTTCAGTTATTTGTCTGACCAGTATTTTGCCGATTTGCTGGTCTGGTATCACCTGGCTTGGACTGGCGAGAGTATTCGCCGCAAGAATACTTTTGTTCAAGCGCTCATGTTAAAAGGCCAATGTTTCAGCCTGCAAGAGCGCCTTGATTTCTTCAAGCTCATCGGCGAGCTGATTGCCGATTTGATTCCACGCTACAAAAAACTGCAAAAAAGCGGGCAGATTGAAATATCAAGCACCCCACACTTTCACCCGATTCTGCCTTTGCTCCTTGATTTTAAGTCCACGCGTGATGCAATGCCGTATGCACCTTTGCCGCATCATCCACAATATCCCGGAGGTAAAGCGCGGGCGCATGCTCACATAAAAGCCGCTAAAGATTCACACAAAGAACGATTTGGTGAATATCCCGTTGGCATGTGGCCAGCCGAGGGCGGCGTTTCACATGCGGCGCTGCTATTGCTGGCTGAACATGACGTCAAATGGGCCGCGACAGGGCAGGGCGTACTGGCGAATAGCCTGTATAAATCGTTCGAGAATTATGAAATGCCGCATAAAGATGATTATCTATATCAACCTTATCGAGTGGCTAACGATACAAATGAGATTGTCTGTTTTTTTCGCGATGATCATCTCTCAGACAAGATCGGCTTTGAATATTCAAAATTACATGCAAGTGAAGCCGTAGCCGATTTTGTGGGCACGCTTGAGGGTATCCACCAAGCTAATGCTACGGATAAAAGCCGTATTGTCAGTGTCATCTTGGATGGTGAAAATGCTTGGGAGTATTTTCCCTACAACGCTTATTATTTTTTAAGTGAACTGTATGCCGCATTGGCCAGTCATCCTGATATTGAAATGACGACATTCAGCGACTTGGTAGGGAAGCCCGATAAAGCGCAGGGCGAGTTGACCACATTGCCTGCAATAGCGGCTGGTAGCTGGGTATATGGCAGTTTCAGTACATGGATAGGTAGCACTGAGAAGAATCACGGTTGGGATTTGCTGTGTGAAGCTAAAAAAGTCTATGACCATGTGATGGAGAAAGGCTTCTTGGAGCCTGAAGAAGTCAAAAGCTGTGAGCTGCAATTGGCTATATGCGAAGGCTCTGACTGGTTTTGGTGGTTCGGTGATTACAATTCTTCTGTGAGTGTGGATAGTTTTGATCGTCTTTACCGCCGTAACCTGAGTAACTTGTATCGCCTGCTTAAAAAGCCGATTCCTGAAATCCTCAATCATGCGATCAGTGTTGGTAGTGGCCACCCAGCGGTGGGTGGAACAATGAGGCGAGGGCAAGAGTAGCCTTAAGTGTGAATGTAGTATTTAAAAATATCTCGTAATAACAATCAATAAACTGCTGGGAGCAGGATTTTGGCTAAAACAGTTGCATTACTACTCGGTGTTCATGCGCACCAACCCGTTGGTAATTTTGAAAGCGTGCTGGATGACGCGCATGTCAGATGTTATGGCCCTTTCTTAAGGGTTCTGTATCAGTATCCAGCGTTTCGCTTTGCAATTCACATCAGTGGCTGGCTGCTTGAATACATGCTGGAAAAATATCCAGAAGATATGGCGCTGCTCAAGGAAATGGTGGCCCGTGATCAGGCTGAGCTATTCGGTGCTGGCTTTACTGAGCCAGTATTGGCATCTATCCCAACCCGCGACAGAGTTGGGCAGATCACTAAACTCTCTCATTACCTCAATAAGAAATTTGATGAAACGCCACAAGGCGCATGGCTGACAGAGCGCGTGTGGGAATCTACGGTGGTGCCCTCACTGGCCGACTCAGGCATACAGTATGTGACTGTGGATGATTACCATTTTATGTGCACAGGCAAATACAGCCACGAGCTTGATGGCTATTTCAGTACAGAAGAAGATGGCCGCCAGATTGACTTATTCCCGATTTCTGAAGCCTTGCGTTACAGGCTGCCATTTTCACCTGCACACGAGGTAGTGGCTTATCTCGAAGAGTTGGCAGACGAGAGTAAATCAGCCGCAGCAATCTATTTTGATGACATTGAAAAATTCGGTATCTGGCCTGAAACCTACGAGTGGGTCTATGAACGTGGCTGGTTAAAAGATTTTATTGAAGGCGTACTCAATTCATCTATCATCAAACCCATGCGCTACAGTGATTACCATGCCATGGCGAAGACACGTGGTGTGGTCTATCTACCAACGGCATCCTATATAGAAATGAACGAATGGACATTGCCTGTGCCAGCGTCGCACAACTATGCCGATTTGGTCGCACAGGAAAAATACAATAACCGCTACGAACAAACCAAGCCTTATGTTCGCGGCGGTATCTGGCGTAATTTCTTTATGCGTTATCCAGAATCTAACTGGATGCACAAGCGCATGCTATCGCTATCTGCACGCTATCACGCAATGCCTGAGAATAAAAAGACTCAGGCGATGGAAGATGCTTTATTTGAATCTCAAGCCAATGATGCTTATTGGCATGGATTGTTTGGCGGCTTGTATCTGCCGCATTTAAGGCGTGCTATTTATAACGCCATCATCAAGCTTGAAGCCATGCTTGATCAAGTTAGCGAGCGTCCAGCCAAAGAATGGGTTGATTTAGATTTAGATGGTTTCGACGAATTATTTTTGCGGAATAATCAACTGCAAGTCGTTGCCAGACTTGATGGCACGGCCTCAATTTGCGAATTTGATAGCTACAAACTACACCACAATTTTGGCGATACATTAACGCGGCAGGCTGAACATTATCACCGCAAAGTGCATGAGCAGTCAGACGGCCACCATACGGGCGAAGGCATTGCTAACCCACATGAACGCGTAATGTTCAAGGATGTGATTACCCCAGAAGACATGGCAACCGATGCTTATCGCAAGACCATGTTTTGCGACTTTCTTATTAATGATGACCAGTCAGCTTTTGCCGTAAGTTATCGTCGGCCACAAACCACGGGTGCAAAATCAATGGATTTTGTCGCCACTATTGCGGAAACTGAGTTGCAAAAAACCATACACCTCAACGGTAAAACCTTGATTGTGTATTACCAAGCCAGCAAGGCAGTAAAAGGTAAATTCAAGGTAGAAATCAACCTTGCTATGCCGAGCTGCAATGGCCCTGCAGGTCGCTTCCGTATTGCCGATGACATCCCTGGTGGCTTTGGTGAGTTGCATCATTTCAAACAGCTCAACGCACTGAGTTTGGAAGATGAAGTGCTTGGTGGTGTAGTGCAACTTGATACTAATGTAGATTGCGATATCACGAGCCATCCACACTATAGCGTTTCACAATCCGAAGCAGGGTTTGAGAAGATCATGCAGGCGCTCACCTTGGAACTTGAATGGGATGCCAAACAACTCAAAAGCAAAATTGAAATCAAGTTAACAGTTCAATAAACAAGCTTTTTATTCATATTAAGATAACTAAAATTAGAACAAATACAGATCATGCTGATTGGGATTGATATAGGCGGTACCAATCTGCGGATTGGCGTAGTAGATGGGCTGCAGGTCATTCATGAAAGACGCATGCATGCTGACTTTGCTGGGCTTTGTGCTGGGAACACTCCTGATATTGCCTGGCAAAAAATAATCCAGATCACCAGCCAATGCTTGCTTGAGGTATTGGCGGCATACCCACAAGTTAAGGCGATAGGCATCGGTTTCCCTGGATTCATTGACCCTAGAACAAGCAAGGTAAAGCAGTCACCTAATTTGCCTGGCTTGCTGGATGTTGATCTGGCTGGTGATTTATCCCGCGCGATTGGCAAGCCTGTGATTGTGGAGAACGATGCTTTAGCGGCTGCCTACGGTGAATTTCGTTTATCTGATAAACCCACTGAAAATATGATCTATCTCGGCTTAGGGACTGGCGTTGGTGGTGGCCTCATCTACCACAATCAACCATTTCCTGGTCAGCATGGCTTTGCAATGGAAGTAGGGCACATCATTTTTGAGCCGAATGGCAGGGCTTGTGGGTGCGGCAATCACGGATGCATGGAGCAATATGCTTCAGCTACAGGTGTCGTGCATAGCTATCACGCAACTACAGGCCTTACGCTCACCACTGGCGAGATTGCTCTGCATGCAAATGCTGGGGATGAAGCAGCGATAGCTGCTTTTGATCTCGCAGGCGAATCACTAGCAACCGTGCTGGCGCACATTCTTAAAGTGGTTGATGTTGGTCAAACCATTATTGGTGGTGGGTTAGTGAATGCCTGGCCACTCATGCAATCAAGTTTTTTTCATACCTTGGCACAAGACTTGATCCCTGTATTGCGAGATAAGGTCATGGTGACGATTTCTACTACAGGTGATGTTGCTGGCATCGTAGGCGCCGCTTTATTAGCCGAGCAAAAGTCCTAGAAGTTCTAGTTTTTGTCACCTGTATTGCAATATCGCTGATGTAACATGGCTGTCATTATCACGGCGTAATCTCTGCCAATTAGGGAGATTATGACCATGAGCTTCAATTACCAGTCCGCACATAGAATTCACCTTGGAGGTTGGGGTGAAAATATGCATTTGTACCTGACTGATCCCATTCTCAGTGATTCAAATGATAGCCAGACGGCCTCATTCTCAGAGCATATGGTGGTAAAGCTTGAACCTACAGGACCACGACTAGTTAGAAACACCACGGTGCCGCAAGTGCAATCAATCTTGCAGCAGCGTTTACTCTCTGCCGTATTCCAGCCGATTGTCGATTTGAACCAGGTTTGCGTTTATGGGCATGAAGGCTTGATTCGTGGCCCCGTGAACACTGACCTGCATTCACCTTTAGCGCTGTTTAAAGAAGCGGAACTCAACCATCTGGATTTTGAGATGGAGCATCTAAGCCGCCAAATCGTTCTTGAGTCTTTTGCTAAAACCAGAAACAGCAACAAGCTTTTCCTCAATATCAGCCCAGCCTCTCTGATACAACAACCCAATGCCAACAAAGGTGCAACGCTAGCCTATATCCATAAATTGGGGCTAGATCCACATAATGTGATTATTGAACTCACGGAGAGCGGCCCTGGTTTTGACTACGATATTCTGTGCCATGCCGCGCAGCATTACCGCAATATGGGTTTTGAGATTGCGATGGATGATCTAGGTGAAGGTTTCTCAAATTTACGCTTGTGGTCTGAGCTCAAGCCAGACTACGTGAAGATTGATAAACACTTTATTCAAGGTATCAATGATGATGAAGTGAAGATGCAATTTGTGCGCTCAATACAGCAGATCGCGCAAAACTCAGGCACCAAGGTGATTGCTGAGGGGATTGAAACTGAAGCAGAGCTGTCGGTCATAAAAGACTTGAAGATTCAATATGGCCAAGGCTACTTGCTCGGTTACCCTGAACCTAAAACTGTCGAACAGATTCCAGAGCAGCTACACGGCATTTTGCATAAAAATGCGGTCAGGGTTTACTTGTCGAATGGCCTGCCATTGCAGAAACGCGGCAATATCAGTGGCCTGATTAAGTATGTGCTGCCTGTGAACCCAAGAACGACTAATGATGAGGTCTATACCCGTTTTAAAAGCAACCCAGCACTCTACGCCTTACCAGTGGTGGATGAAGGAAAACCTGTCGGCTTGATTAGTCGTTATAACGTCATCGATCAATTTGCCAAACCCTATACCAGAGAGCTGTATGGCAAACGCTCTTGCCATAAATTCATGGATAAAAAGCCATTGATCGTGGAGCAGAGTATCAGCCTGCATGTGCTCAGTGAGTTGATCACCCATATGGAACCGCATCATCTCTCCAATGGTTTTATTATTACTGAAGCCGAAGAATATCGCGGTATGGGCAGTGGCCATGATTTGCTGCGCGAAATTACGCAAATGCAAATCAATGCCGCACGCTACGCCAACCCCTTGACGCTATTGCCTGGCAACGTGCCCATTAGTGAACATATGGATCGCCTGATAGATGCCCAGGTGCCATTTTTTGCCTGCTATTGCGATCTCGATACCTTCAAACCGTTTAATGACGTCTATGGCTTCAGGCGTGGTGATGAGCTGATTCAATACACTGGCAAGCTATTAAATGAAGAAGTAGATAGCGAGCTTGATTTTGTCGGGCATGTAGGCGGTGACGATTTTATCCTGATTTTTCAGAGTGAAGATTGGCAAAGCCGTTGCGAAAAAATATTGAGCAGACTAGAAGCAGCGATGCCTGACTTTTATGATGAAGCCGACAAAGCACGAAACGGCATAGAAGCCGAAGATAGAGTAGGCAACAAAATGTATTACCCATTTGTCAGCCTCTCGATTGGCGCCGTTAAGGTAGAGCCTGATACGTTAAATAGCCACCATGAAGTCTCTACCGCTATTGCTTCGGCGAAAAAACAGGCTAAGAAGATTAGCGGTAATAGCCTGTTTATTGAGCGTAGAACGATTTAAGTTTTAGCCGTCTTTAGTGATTAAGTACTGTGGAGATAGTAATTGAGTGGCTGCTAACAACCCATAGCAGCCATTCTCATTCTGGCCGTTTTCTTCTTTGAATCTGAATCCCGATTGGCTGAATAATCTGAGGCACTATTGGTTGTGGTTTTCGGATTTCAGCTAAAGCTTCTTTAGTGACTTCCCATGATGATTTCAGGAATAGCAAGGCGATTGATAAGCCGACCAAGATATCAGGCCATCTCGAGAGTAGTAGATAGCTGAATCCAGCGGCAGCAAGAACACCGACATTGGCTATTAAATCGTTGCGTGAGCAAAGCCATGTAGAACTCATATTCAGACTATCTTCTCTGTGGCTGTATAGCATGTAGAAACATACTAAGTTAGCGGCAAGTGCCAATGTACCGATAGTGCCCATAGTAGATGTATTGGGCATTCCAGAATGATAGATTTTGTAGACAGCGTCAGCCAATACGAATAAGCCAAATGCCAGCATGAAGCCGCCTTTAATTAAGGCTACCTTGGCTTGCTGTTTCTGGCTTTGATTAAGCACATACAGGCTCATGGCATAGACGGTTGCATCACCCAACATATCCAGAGCGTCAGCCATCAAGGATGTGGAGTTGGCAAACCAGCCAGCCATACCTTCAAGAAGAAACATTCCTGCATTTATAAACAGCACAACCATAAGTACGTGACCATGTTTTTCTCTAAGCGCAGTTATTTCACAGGATTTATCTTCGCAACAGCTATCCATGGTTTATTGATGTACTCTTAATTAAATACAGTTGAAGATTTTGACAACAATCATTATGGGGATGTTCATGAATTCGGTAAATCGTCTGCTATTGACCGAAAGAAACTACTTACTAAAGCTGAAATTTTGCTTAGAATTTACAAGCCATCCAAAGTTATTGTTTTAACCTCGGATGGCTGTTCATTTTTATTGTGCCAACGGTTTTTTGCTATCAGGCAGTTGCGCAATGATCTGACAAGCCACTGTGCTGATATAAGGCAGCGACTGTAAGGTTAGCATAGTCACCCAGAGTTGAGCATCAATGTTGTTGAAGCCTCGTGTAAGCAGCATCGCGAGCGCTGATGCGATGAGGCCTAATAGCAGGGCGACTTCTTCACGGATGGGGTTCAATATCACCAGTTTACTGCTTGTGCTTTTACCTTTGGCTGTGGGTTTGAAAACGCCACGCTTCTGTATGATACCCATCATGATTCCACGTGCGATGGCGTGCGAAAGGCCAAGACTGGCGAGTGATGCGCCAAAAATATCTGTCCAGCTGCAACTCATCGTCTTTCGGTAAAGAATAGGGCCAAGTGCGCCTTTTAGTACCAGAAAGCACAACACTGGGGTCAGCATGATGGCAACAGGCAAGCTGAAAGCTTTAGGGAATAGCAGCATCGCCACTGTCCAGCCAATTGAGCCTAGCGTGAAGAAGAGTTGTAACGCATCACCCATCCAGCCAAACCAGCCTGTTAAAAAGTGGTACCGCTGACCAAAACTCAATGTGGAATTTCCCAAGAGTTTAGGTAGGTGATGTTTGAGAATCTGCATGGCGCCAAACGCCCAGCGGAAGCGCTGAGATTTAAGTGCATCGAAATTGCTTGGGGTGAGGCCACGACCGAAGGTTTCATCGATATAGCGCAACTCGTAGCCACGCTCCAGCAGGCGCAAGCCTAGCTCGGTGTCTTCGCATATGCACCATTCAGACCAGCCGCCAACATCTTTGAGTGATTGATGGCGCACTAATGTCATAGTGCCGTGCTGAATCAACGCATTACGCTCATGTCGGTGATGCATGCCTATTTTGAAGAAGCCTTCAAACTCCCAATTGCTCATGCGGCGGAAGAAGTTGTTTTCCCAGTCGCGATGGGCTTGTGGTGCCTGTACTACAGCTACTTTGGTGTCTGAGAAGTGCGGTACCAGAGCGCCTAGCCAATCTTCTGTGACCACATAATCGGCATCAACTACGCCAATGACTTCTGCGCGTGGGTCTGTTTCTTTTAGCGCGAAATTCAGCGCGCCAGCTTTGAAGCCTGGCCATTTTGGCAAATGGAAGAAGCGGAAGTTGGCCGGAAGACTATCAACATAGGCTTCAACTGGTTTCCAAAGGGCTTCATCTTTGGTGTTGTTATCGACCACAATCACTTCAAAATTTTTGTAATCAAGCTTACTCAGGCTTTCAATGGTGGCAATCACCATAGCCGGCGGCTCGTTGTAACAGGCTAGGTGCACTGAAACAAATAGCTCTTTGTCGCTAGGTAAGGGTGATGCACGTTTATATGCGCGCATCCATTTGCCTTTAAACATCACTTCGCTGAACTCTACGCCATAGATCATGAGTACGGCAGAGGTCATCATCATGCCGATAATTAGTGCAATCAAGATGATGATGTCACGTAGTGTGTAGTAGTAATCACCTGGCAAATTCCATGCGACGACTAGCGTAGTGATACACGCTTGTAACAATATGGCCATAGATATACGACCACCTATGCCCCAATGCCTGAAGCGTATGGCGATGAACAATATAGGTAAGAATGCGATGGCCGTAGCCCAGGTAACTTTTGCGATCCAGCGCGTGTCTTTAGGAACTGCGCCATGGAGTGAGTATTTCGGTTGGCGGTTTGCATCGAACATGCCCCAGTACGGGCCAGCCCAACCCTCAAGCTTGACTTTCCAAGGCTGGTCGAAAGCCTCCATCAAGTAGTAATCATAGTTTTTGTAGGCTGTTTTTGCCAGGAATTCACGTACGAATTGTGCCTGATTCACGCGAGAAGCTACTGCAGCCCCAATCGCAGGGCCGCGGCTGGGCCAGCCAATTTCGGTAATCACGATTTTTTTGCGTGGGTATGTGTCCATCAACTCTTGATAGCGCTCAAGCGAGTAATTGACGGCCTGGTCGATTGGAACGCCTTCGTGATAAGGCAGCAGATGGACTGCGATGTAATCCACATGTTTTACCAGCTCAGGGTTTTTAAGCCATACATGCCAAGGTTCTGCTGTAGAAACTGGGATTTTTTTATCTTCCCTTACCTGGTCGAGGTAGGTGATTAACTGTTCTACAGGTATATCGTTACGCAGTAGTACCTCATTACCGACAATTGCCCGCTCTATGTGCGGGTAGTTAGCGATCTTGGCTTCAAGCGCTTCGATTTCGCGTTGATTAGCTAAACTGTCAGCACCAATCCAAGCACCAGCGGTGACCTTAAATCCAATGTTTGATGCCAGTGCAACAACTTCAGAGTTTTCTAGTGAGCTATAGGTACGAATGCGGTGGGAGAGTGGATAAAGTATGTGTAAGTCTTTTGCCAATTCTGCCGTACTGGGAAATTGTTTTTCAAACGGGCTCTGGTTGACCTGAAAACCGCTGTAAGCAAAGCCATTGACGATAAGTGGGGCGTCAATCAGGGCCTGCGCGCGGTTGGCAATTGCCCATACGCCAAAGTGCGCTAATGCGATGGCTAGTGCAAAAAGGAGGGCTGCGTAGTAGCGTTTAATAAAGGTGGTCATGTTTTCTAGTATCTAATCCTGTTGTAATGCTTAATCGTTATTCTGAAGCAATGAGTTTGTGGTCGGGCAGGGTTGCATAAGCAATCAATAAGACTATGCCCAGCCAATAATAGCCATGCGGATTATGTGGCTCCATTACGATGAATATACTGGCAGTAGCGATACTCAAACCATTCATGCTGTAATAAATCACGCTTTCAGTACTCACCTTGATTTTAGCAAGATAAAACCCGATGGAGAGTTGTAGTACTGGTAATACATACAGCGTGAGCGGAAAGTCACGATATCTGCCATCGCCAACTAAGAGCACGCTGGTTAGAGTTGCACTGGCAGCTATCAAGAATAAGGCTTTTTGCAAGGTATTCAGAAATTGGGTGCTATATTTTACCTGCATTAAAAAAGGCATGCTTAACGTGATGAGAATTCCTAATAAGGCCAAGCCGCCCAATACTAGCCACTCAATCGAGTCGCGGCTGACGATTACTAGATAATCAAACTGGATCACACCAAGTGCCCCGACTGATGCACCTAGCAAGGCATGGCTAATGTAAGCACTCAAGCGTTTTTCACCAGCAATTGCTGATATGCCGACGAATAGCAGCAAGCCTGCCAAGCCCATATATAGAGGCGTAAACCCATCTTTACGTTCGCTAATGTCGTTAGTGAAATCAAATTTTGGCTGCAAATCAGTATCGTAAAGCCCCCAGTAACCGCCGACTGTGCCTTCAAGATTGCGCTTCCATGGCTGATCTACCGCCTCAATCATATTGTATTGCCAGCCTTTATCTTGTGCGGTTTGCAAGAACTCGCGCAGATAACGTGCCTCGTTTACCAAACTGGGGATTGAGGTTCCACGTTGACGTCCCGCTGATGGCCAGCCTGTTTCACCTATCAATATTGGCTTGGAAAAACTGGTATGGAGCTTATCCATCACAATGCTGGCGTGATTAATTGCACGCTCTATAGGCTGGGGATCATCTTCCCAGTAAGGCAAAATGTGAACAGTAACGAAATCGACTGATTTTTCCAGGTTAGGGTGTTTTAACCAAAACTCCCATACATCGGCATACGTCACTGGCACTTTAGTTTGTGCTTTAGCGCTAGTTATAAGCGCAGCCAGGCCAGCTTCAGTTTGTTCTTTGCGCAGCAACACTTCATTACCAACTATTAATGCTTTGACTGTATCTGGATAATCGTTAGCGACTTTAATCGCGAGACTCAGCTCTTTTTCATTGTCTTTGGGTAAGCGTCCTATCCATGCGCCTAGATAAACTTGCATACCAAGCTTGGCTGCAGCTTCAGGCACATAATCCAAGCCTTGGCTTACAGAATAAATGCGTACGCAGTTAAAGCGTTGCGCCAATACATTTAAGTCTGCATCAATTTGGGTTTTGCTAATGTGGCTGGTGACGATGAATGGCGTCTGGCCTTTACCGTAGTAAGGTGCGTAGGAGACGCACTGTAATTTTTCATCGGCTGGCATGCTTGGCTTGATCAGGTTGACGGGCTGATTTTGCTGCCATAGCCACATACTTAATAAAACAAGCACAATTGCATTAAATAAAACATTGCGCCACAAAGGCTTAGTGCCAGCTTGAGTCATAAATCCCTAAATAATATTTGAGGCAATAATTTGAGAGTGGTTGAGTGCGATCACAGAAGCGCAGATATAATTCTATTTGAGCAAATTGGACTTGATTTCAGTCATGCCATGGTGAAACTAGCGCAAAAGCATTTTAAATGAATAACAATATTGTGCCAGCTTCGCGTTACAATAACTGAATATTTTTGAATAATTTTTAAAGAAACCCGCATGAAAAAACTGTTGTTTGCAGTATTGGCCAGTATCTTTGCATTATCAAATGTTGTACAAGCTGCTGGAATCAAACCAGATGATGAAAAGCCAGTATTTAAGGGCATCAACTATAGTGGTGAATATGCATGTAAAGGGACTAACGATCAAGTTGGTGACTATGAAGTAAGTGTTACGATGCGTATCAACCGGGTCAGTAGTTACGGCACATTTGGCGCTTATTATTTTGATACGCAAACTGAGAATTCAGTGATTTATCGTGGACAAGCCGTAGCAGATGGAAATCGCCTAGCCATAAGCTTTAATTTGTCGGATAAGCGAAATGCCGAACATAGTACTGGTATTGCTACGATTAAAAAGAATGCGCAAGGACACTGGAGCTTTCGTAAGTTGTATTTTGAATCAGATGATAACGGTGGCATCTACGGTATTGAGAATTGCGTGATGACAGCCTCACTTGTCGCTCCAGTTAAGAAGGCATTTAAACCTGCAGTCAAATCACCAATTAAAGCTACTACCGAATAAATAATTGCAGTGTTTGGATATGAAAAAAGCCCAGAAATGGGCTTTTTTCTTTTATGACTTACCTATTAAATTGGCTTATAGAAAATTAGTGCCACGACTCGGTGATAACTGGTGTTGCGCCAATAACTCCGAAAAATCTTTGCTTGTAAAAAAATCGTATTCGCGAATTCTGGCATTCAGAATAGGGTCATCAATATCAGATTTTTTGGCGGCGGAATCTATTGCCGGGTGGCACATTAGCGCGATGCGCTGGTTTGGTGAGGCATGTTGGGCATAATTTAGCCAATGTTCAAAATTTTCGCGGTAGTCGGAAATGTTGCCATCGAAACCATATACGCCCAATAACTGGGTTGTATGTTTTAAGCCTAATGCTTTGGCTTTCTTTTTTAATGCAGCAGAGCCTAACAGGCGAATCACTTGGCCCTTAAACCCAAATTGTACGGGCGGGGCGGCGATGCGTATCCAAGGCAATTGTGTGCCATAACGTTTGATGCCAGTCTCAAGTAAGGCATCGCGGATTTGCGGTAATTGATGCACATGTTGATGGCCATCAACGTAGTCTGGCGCAGTGCCAAGTGCTAGCTCGTATTGATCTAGTTGCTGATGAATATTGGCCGTGATTACCTTCTTGGAAAGGCTGCGCATCAGGCTTCTGACGATCAGCACGCCAAGCGGTTTGCGGGCGGTTTGCGCAAATTGGGTGAAGTCCAGATGCAAGCCTATATCGGCAAGTTGACGAATCTTAGGGGTAATCAACTTGGCAGCTTCCAGCCAGCGTGGGCTCAATGTGAGGCATGACGTAGCTGAAAGCCGTTTTTGCTGAATAAGTGCAATGATGGCGGTATCTATCGCAGCGCTTTGGGCGAAATCATCAGCACTGATGATGATGGGATTCATGTTGCCAGTCATTTGGATTTGAATGCCCAGAAACGGCTCAACAGATAAGCGCTCACCGCAACGATGACCATCACAACCCCTAATACAAGCCAGAATGGCAGGTTGAATGCATGCATCAAGCCAAGCACCAATATCTGGTTAGCGATGAAACCTACTAAAGCCACTACAAAAAACTTGGGTAATGCTTCTTGGTGGCTGCTTTGATGATTGGCGAATGACAGTTTGCTGTGCCCGAAATAACTCACTGGGAAAGCCAGCACAAAGCCTGCGATATTTGAGTAGGCAGGGCTGATGTGTGCGAAGCCCTCAAGCAAAACGGCTACGCAGTAGTGAACAAGCGCGGCCAAGCTGCCGATGATGCCAAACCATGAAATAGAACGCGAGTGATTCATGGTAGATGCTTTCACTTGAGATCAGCGCTGCTTTTTTCAGGTTGAGCGGGAGCTTTTTTGGGTTTTATTACTTTTGGCTTAGCAGCTAGCACTTTAGATTGAGGCGCAACATGCTCAGCCACAATATACGATGGGCGGCCTTTAACTTCATCATAAATGCGGGCAAGATATTCGCCCAATATGCCAATGAATAAGAGTTGTACGCCAGAAAAGAACATGATGCTGGCAATCACTGTAGGCCAGCCAGGTACGGACTCATCGAGGAATAATTTGTCGATGACGACAGAAAAACCATAGAAAAAGGCAATCAATGCCAATAAACCACCAACGGCACTAGCGAGTCGCAATGGCATTACCGAGAAGCTGGTAATGCCTGTCCAAGCCAAGCCTATGAGGCGTAGTCTTGAAAACGTACTTTCGCCGTGCGTACGAGGTAAAGGCGTGTAAGGAATCCCGATAGACTTGTAACCAACCCAAGCGTAAATCCCCTTCATGAAGCGGCTACGCTCGGGCAGCGAACGTAG